>NZ_JACLCT010000012.1:0-111339 GCF_014218915.1 Chryseobacterium sp. C2(2020) | reverse complement strand
AGCAAAATTGTCAAGACAGATGAAGAGTACATTTCTTTCGAGCCCGTTCTTCAGCCTGTTATTTTTGAAAGGAAAGAAAAGGAAATTCCAAACCTTCGGGTATTTTACAAAGCCTATAAAACAGATTCTGCTATTACGGAAATTCTTTATGAATGGGATGTTTACAATTTTGATAAAGGCGAAAATGTGAAGAAACCTGTGAGCTTTAATAAAGCCATGATAAAGAAATATGAAGAGCTTATTAGTGAGGTTTCGAAAAAATATGGCAAAAGTACACAGAGAGGCGATTTAAAGAAACTGGAATTAATTAATTCTGACGACGGACTTGAAAGAAGCGATGAATGGAATGTTAATAATTCTCTAAACATCAATTCCGATATCACTTTATCTGAATATTATGAAAAAAACGGAATGGTTACCACTATTCCCACTCATAAGATTAGATTGTATGTAAAAAATGAGCGAAAAGAAGATGATGGAAATGCGTTAGGAAAAGATAAGATAGATTTATACACTATTGAATTCCTTAAATTTCTTGAAAAGCTTAAAACTTCTGATTTTACCGGAGCAAGAGATTTACTTTCAGAAAAAATTGCTGGTTCCACAACGGATGATATGCTTAAAACTTTAGCCGAAAACATTCATTTTGATAAGCAGATTGATATTTTTATGACGGGGTTTCAGTTGGTAAATGATGGAAGCCAATATCTGATGGTTCAGTTTAAATATAAAGAAGACGTTTCCCCACCCAAAGAAATGATCACCGTTCTTTTTGAGGATAGCGGAAAAATTATAGGAATAAAACCTATGAAAAGATTAGAATAACATATTAAAAAATAAAAAACTATGATGACAGATGTTTTAGTGGCACATGCCAAAGAAGTGGAAAAGGCGGAATTTTATAAAAAGACGTATTTGCACGTTGCTTTGGCGATTCTTGCTTTTATTGGAGTGGAAACCGTATTGTTAAAAACCGTTCCGCCTGAAGTTATTGGGTTAATGTTTGGTGGAAGATATGTCTGGTTATTAATTATCGGAGTATTTTGGCTGGCTTCTGTATTAGCGAATAAATGGTCTCTTTCGCAAAGCAGATCAGTCCAGTATATGGGATTGGGATTTTATATTTTGCTTGAAGCGTTAATTTTTATGCCGATGATCTACATTGCAGTAGCGAATTTTGGCGGATCAATCATTTATCAGGCAGCAATGTTAACCATCGCGATGTTTGCAGGGATTTCTTTTGTAGCGTTTACTTCAAAAAGAGATTTTTCTTTCCTTAGAAATATTATTGTAATCGGAGGATTTATTTCTCTGGGATTAATCGTTGGCGGAATGATTTTCGGATTCGATCTTGGACTTTGGTTTTCGGTAGGAATGGTAATTCTGGCTTCTGCAACGATTTTGTATCAGACAAGCAAACTGAAAGATTCTTACACAACAGATCAGTATGTTGGAGCTTCTTTACAGCTTTTTGCTTCTATTATGCTTTTGTTCTGGTATATTTTGAGAATTTTAATGAGCAGAAGAAGCTAATTCAATAATAGAAATTTTATAAACCCAAAAAATCCTGATGTCTTTTCATCGGGATTTTATTTTTGATTTGATCTAAACACAAGTGACACAATTTTTAAAAAGTATTCGT
Source organism: Chryseobacterium sp. C2(2020) (assembly GCF_014218915.1). Taxonomy (NCBI): domain Bacteria; kingdom Pseudomonadati; phylum Bacteroidota; class Flavobacteriia; order Flavobacteriales; family Weeksellaceae; genus Chryseobacterium; species Chryseobacterium sp. C2(2020). Next base: position 109,697 of record NZ_JACLCT010000012.1, on the reverse strand, counting down.
GTTTATTCGTGAAAGAACATTCGTGATATTCGTGTTTAAGCTAAAACACAAACGGCACTAATTTTATCACAAATGGCACAATTTTTAAAAATATTCGTGTTTATTCGTGAAAACACATTTGTGAAATTCGTGTTTGAACTAAAACACAAATGGCACTAATTTGAGCACTAATGACACTATTTTTAAAAATATTCGTGTTTATTCGTGAAAAAACATTCGTGAAATTCGTGTTTAAAATTATCTGTCAATCGATCCTAAAACCTTCTGAGCAAAAGAATTTAAAGCATCTTTCTCGCTCATTCCGTTTTGTACGTTGGCGTGAACTTCTAAAGCTCCGCAGATATTCGTAATCAATTCTCCTGCAACGTTGATATCTTCTTCGGTAGTTCCTCGGAATTCTGTGAAGCTTTCTAAAACTTCTAACGTTTTTTCAAGATTTTCAGGAGTCTGGCTCTGATAAAACTGTCTGATGATCGGTAACTTCATGATTACAATTCGTTGAATAAATTAATTAAACTTTCTGCCTGATTAGACTGTACCTGATTCACCAACTCACCGTTTCTGAAGATTGCAAAAGTCGGAAGATTATCCACTGTTGCCAATTTTCTGCTTTCCGGTAATTTTTCTGCATCTACATAAAGGAAAGGAATGCTTTCGTTTTCCGATGCCAGTTTTTTAAATTTCGGCTTCATGATTCTGCAGTTTCCGCACCATGTTGCACCGTACTGTACTACAACCTTTTCATTTTCGCTTACAATATTCTGAAGCGTATCTTCTGTTAATTCTGTATACATAATTTTAATTTGAAAATTTATTAATTTGAAAATGCTGAAAAATAGAAAATGAGATAATTCTTAAATAATCAATGTGATCAATTTTCAAATTATCTCATTTTCAAATTAGCACATTATCTTAGTTTTTCGCTAAATACTCCGCCGTAGAAGTTCTGTCTGCTTTCATCGCTTCTTTTCCTTCTTCCCAGTTTGCAGGGCAAACTTCACCGTGCTTCTGTACGTGCGTATAAGCATCGATTAATCTTAAATATTCTTTTACGTTTCTGCCAAGAGGCATATCGTTTACAGACTCGTGGAAAATTTTTCCGGTCTCGTCGATAAGGTAAGTTGCTCTGTACGTAACGTTAGAACCCGTGAAAACTTCTTCACCTTCGTCATTGTATTCGAAATCCTGATCTACAATTCCTAAAATATTAGCCAACTGTCTGTGAGTATCTGCTAAAAGCGGGTAAGTAACGCCTTCAATACCACCGTTGTCTTTTGAAACATTTAACCATGCGAAGTGTACTTCGTTGGTATCGCAAGAAGCACCGATTACTTTAGTGTTTCTTTTTTCAAATTCTGGTAAAGCTTCCTGAAAAGCGTGAAGTTCAGTCGGGCAAACGAAAGTGAAATCTTTCGGGTACCAGAATAAAAGAACTTTCTGTTGGTTTTCTGTAGCTTCCTGGAAGATGTTGATTCTAAGATCATCACCCATTTCAGACATTGCATCTACTGTTACATTCGGGAATTTTTTTCCTACTAAAGACATAATTTTCCTGTTTTTTTATTTTAAATTTTCAGGTGCAAATATAGAAATATTTCGTCTATCGAACAATTTGATTTTGATAAATAAAATCTATAATTATTTTTGATCTGATAAAAATAAAAAAGCCTTTGAATAGGATGTTTTTTATGATTTAGCCATATTTCCTGATAGATGAAATTTTAATAAATCTTAATTTAGCTGTAAATTTAAATACCATGATTTTAAAATTATTCATGAAAAAAGTATTCCTTATTTTGGGATGCATACTTTCAGCAATGATGCTGTCTCAAAAAATGACTTTTGTTTATGATCTTAAATTTAAGCCTAATCCCAATAAACCCGACCTTACTACCGAAACTTATTACTTGGATGTTTTTGAAAAGGAATCTGCTTTTCGTTGCGAGCGCGAAAGGGTTTCCGACTCCATGATACAAAGAACGGGACTTGGTTTAGGCAGAAGCCCGGTTTTTAATTCTCAGATTTATGTTGTGAAAAATCTTGAAACAGCCAATATCCAAAAGGTTATTTTCATGAGCTTTTTTAATGACAAATATTTCATAAAAATAGATGAAAATCTGAACTGGAAGATATTATCCGACAAAAAGAAAATAGAGGATTTTGAATGCCGGAAAGCAACCGTAGAGTACGGTGGAAGAAGCTGGATCGCATGGTTTACGCAAAGTATTCCCATTCCTGAAGGTCCGTATGTTTTTAATGGTCTTCCCGGAATTATTGTGAAAATTTCGGACGATCAGGAAAACTATAGCTTTAATTTAATAAAGATTAAAAAACTGGAGAAAGATAGTTTATTTTTCTCAAAAAAAGGAACAGTAATAAGCTGGGAAAACTTTGAAAAGATTCAATCTGATTATTACGCAGATCCTTTTGCAGAGCTGAAAGCCAGAAATATAAAAATACAATCGGGAGATGAAAAAGGAAATCTTATTCCGACCGATCTTAATAAGATGACAAAACAGCTTAAAAAACAAATCAGAGAGAACAATAATCCCATTGAACTGAATCATAAAATTGATTATGAATGAAAAAAGACCTGAGTTTTTCAAGTCTTTTATTATATTTTTTTTAATTGGAATTATTGAGTTTATCTTTCAGTTCTTCAATTATTTTTTCATTGGCTTGATTTTTTTCAACCAGTTTTTTGAATTCTTCTAAGAAATTTTCAGGGAAATTGTTATTTATCGTAAAATCTTCACAACTAACCTGACCATTATTTTCATGAACATTATTTACAACTTTTGATTCCAAAAAATATTCAAAATCTTTATCAAAAAGCTGACAAACTTTATCCATCAAAAGGAAATCTATTTTTTTAGAATTTCCGCTTTCGATGTTGTGTAAAGTTCCCTGCGAAATACCTAATTCAAAAGCCAGTTCAGTTTGTGAAAGATGTTTTTCTTCTCTTAAATTTTTGATCTTTGTTCCAATATTCATGTTTAAATTTAATTAGTTTTCTAATTGAAATAATTAATTTCTTAGTTGGTAAAGGTATAAAGAATTTTTCATATTCGTATCAGACAATTGATCCGGAAAAATTGTAGTGTAACAAAAATAATTTTTAATTTTTAAACTATCAAATTATGAAAAATTTAAAAAAACTTTCGAGAAATGAATTGAAGTCTGTAAGTGGAGCGAAACTCTATCCTGGAGGAACGAGAGGAGGTAATTGTGCAGACACGTGTACCCCAACAGGAGGTGGAACAGATGATGGGTGTAGTCAATATGGTCTTGTCTGTGGTTTCTTTCAATGCAATGGACAGTTGGTAAACAGATGTATGCCATTTGGAGGTTAAAGTAGAATTGGGGCATAAATTTTATGCCTCAGTTTTATAAGATTATTATATTTACTTTATGAAAAAAGATACAATTTTTAAAAGCCTGTTATTTTTTATTATACTTTTTAATAATTTCCATGGTCAGAATAAGTTATTTAAATATGATTTTGAATATAGACCCAACCCATTAAAAGACAGTACTATTTTAGAAAAAACTTTTTTAGATGTTAATGAAGGTAAATTATCAGTTTTTAGAATTGATCAGGATAGAAAAACTGATTCTCTTAAAGCATTGAATCTTTTGGGTTTTGGAAGGAAAATGAGGTTTGAAGATCAATTTTATATTGTTAAAAAATTATCTGAAAATGAAATTCAAAAAAGTATTCAAACAATCTATTCTGAGATATTTTCTATAAAGATAAATGAAAAGCTTGATTGGGAGATTTTACCCGAAAAGAATAAAATTGGAACTTTTGATGTTCAAAAAGCAAAAGTAAACTATGGCGGTAGAAATTGGACGGCATGGTTTACTACTGAAATTCCTATTCAAGATGGTCCTTATGTTTTTAAAGGTCTGCCAGGATTTATTGTTAAAATTTCAGATGAGAAAAACGATTATAGTTTTAGTTTGACTGAAATAAAAGATGGAAATGAGAAAGTTTATTACAGAAATAAAGGGTCTGAGCTAACATGGGAGCAATTCAAAAAACTATCTGAAAATTACTACTCTGATCCTTTGGCTCGCATGAAATCTATGGGGCTTCCTTTAAGAGTTGACGATGGTAAAGGAAATGCAGTTGTTCCAGATATGAAAGTTCAATCAGATAAGATGAAAAGAATAATAAGAGAAAATAATAATCCTATAGAACTTAATCACAAGATTGATTATAAATAAAAAATTGAATTCATAGTTTGTGAAATCAATTGATATAAAAAAGTATTGATAAAAGTAATTTTAGTCTTTAAATAATGAAAATAGATGTTTGTGATTTTAAATAGATCCAACTTAAATGCAATAATTATAAATTAAAAAAGTCTTGAATTTCAGGGCTTTTTTGTATATTTTAGTTAGTTATTGAGCTTGTCTTTCAGTTCTTCAATTATTTTTTCACTGGCTTGATTTTTTAATATTTTTCAATTTATTTAACATAAAAAATAATTTCCAAAGAAATACAATAATCTGAAATTGATTTTCGTTTTTATGAAAAATTGATTCTATATTTGAATCCCTAAAAAAACACAAATGGCTCTTTTCTACTTTTCTGAATTGCCATTAATACATAAAAAATAAAGTACTTTTTATAAAGTCTTTATAAAGATATATTGCGCAATATGAAGGTAGGAAGTAACCGAAAACCTGCCTCCGAAAGGAAAGTCTAAATTTTCTCTGTTGAAGATTTATACAAAATAAGTAGGTGAAAAAAAATTATATTTTATTTATGAAAAAGCTAATGATTATGTCAGCTTTTGCACTTATGGCAAGTGCATCTTTAAACAACACTCAAGTAAAAGCTAAACAAGGAAGCTATATTTGGTTTTCAAATGGATGTTATTTTCAAATTGTAACCCATAGCATTTTGTGGGGCGCAATTGAATGGGAAGAGGAGCCTCGTTTGATCGGTTGCGGAAGTGGTTTTAACTAAATTAATAATGAGGCTTTCTGTCTTAGAAAGCCTCTTTTAAAAATATGACAAAGATTATAAAAATATTTTTTTTCTTTCTATTATTAAGCGTTAATGCTCAAAGAATAGAACACGATACGCTATCTGAAAAAGTTACAGATATTGAAGGCATTATTATTAATGATGCTGATTATGAAAAAATAGACTACTCTTTTGCATTAAAAAAAGAGATTAATTTCAGACTAAAATCGGTTAATCCTAATGTTAATTTTGAAATAGGTTTAAAATTTAACAATAATTTGGAAAAAAATGGAATAATACGTAATGTAATTTTATTCTTACATAAAACAGATTCACAAGATAATTTAACAGATTTGGAAATTAACTTTTATAGAATGGATTCATTAACTGGTAAACCATTAGAAAAGTTGAACAAGTACCAAATTATATATGTTCCCCAAAATAAAAAGAGAACCGAAGCTAAAATAAATGTGGAGAAATATCGTATTCCTTTTTTAAAAGAGGGAGTATTAGTTACTGTAAAATGGCTGCCTACAAAAAATCATGATTACAGTGTGGGACCAGCACTTCGTTTTACGAATTATAAAGAAAAGCTTACTTATACCAGGTACAATAATGATGCCTCTAAATGGGGATTTGGTCCAAATTTTTCAAAGAAAAATAATTTATATACTAATGCCATGATTGGTTTAGAAGTATATATTAAAAGAAAGAAATAATGATGAAAAAAAATCGAAGTATTATTTATCAATTTATATTTATTTTTTCTTCAGTATTCCTGTATTCTCAAGAAACAAGAATTGATACTATAAGACAAAAATACAAAAATATCCAAGAAGTAATTATTTATGACAAAGATTACGAAAAAGTAGATTACTCTTTTGCATTAAAACAAGAAACAGATACTAAATTATTAATCGGAGCTGGACAATCTACTTACGAATTAGGACTTAAATTTAAAAATAATTTAGAAAAAAAAGGAATCATTAAAAATATAACTTTGTTTTTACATGACACAGATAAAAAATTTAAGTTGGTTGACCTTGAAATAAATATTTATAAGATAGATTCTTTAACAGAAAAACCTTTGGAAAAGCTGAATAATCAAAAGATAGTTTATACACCTAAAAATAGAAATAAGGAAAATGTAAAAATCAATATTCAGGATTATCATATTCCTTTTCCTAAGGAAGGGGTCTTAGTAAGTGTAAAATGGTTAGGAAATATAGGAGACAAAAAAATAGGTCCTGCAATAAGACTTACCAATTATGAAGAAAATTTAACTTATGCAAGATTTTCTGAAAGCAAAGAATGGGAAAGAATACCGAATTTATCTAAAGATAAAAGTTCATTTACTAACGTAATGATAGGCTTGGAAGTTTACGTAAAAAAAAGAAAAAGCGACAATGAATAAAAAATATCTGTATATCATTATTGCATTATTAGCATTACTAATTTTATGCTTACTCACTTATAGAACTTCGGAGAAAATTGTTTTTAATGATACTAAGAGTACTTTAATACATGATTTTGGTACGTTGGATAAAAACAAAGTTCCTTTGTACGAATATACTTTTAAATATGTTAATAAAAAATATGATAGCCTAAAAGTATATGGTGTTAGAGACGGTTGCGATTGTACTGAAAGTGATGTAAGAGCAGGGAATTATTTCAAAAACGACACAATTTTCATAAAAACTAAATATGATCCTAATAAGTATAAAGATAGTGGAATTACTGTTAAACAGTTTTTTCTAATCACAAATAAAAATGTTTCAAAATTTGATACGATATTTCCATTATCTCTAAAAGGGATTGTTAAATGATTTCATAAAAATAAAAAGCAGCTAAATCTTAGCTGCTTTTTTAATATTAATAACCAAAAATCTCAGTCAAATTCAGTTTCTTCATTTCACCAAGTTTCTGCATATCAGCTTCACTTACTTTATCCTGCGAAGCAACCAGACAGTAGGTGTAGCTTTTACCTTTCATTTCCTTGTCGTGGAAACTGTTGATGTCTGCAAACGTCAGTTTTGGAGCCTGTTCGTAAGTATTCTTTCGGATATCCGTATTATTTCCAAGCTTTTGGGCTCTCAGATACGTAAAGATAATTCCGTCCTGCGTAATTCTTTCGGAGGCAATCGTTTTCTTCAGTCCGCTTTTTGCCGTTTCAAATAACTGATCAGATTTCGGAAGCGTTGTCAGAAGCTCATTCATGGCTGTGGTAGATTCATTGAATTTATCCGCCTGAGTTCCCACATAAGCCATAATCATATCTTTATCCTCTTTTTTGCCCGGAAGTGAGAAGTAAGAATAGGTAGAATAAGCCAAAGCTTTCGACTCCCTGATCGTCTGGAAAACTACAGAACCCATTCCGCCGCCGAAATAATTATTGAACAAATTCACGGTCGGAGTAATGCTTACATTATAAGGATCGCTGTTTCTTACCCAGAAAATTTCCGCCTGTACCATATCGTAATGGGCAAACAATACTTTATTCTTATCCGTAGGAATCTGGGTAAATGTTTTAGACTTCGGCATCTCTTTCAGCGAAGCCGGAACTTTATGGATCAGCGTTAAAGAAGAAGCAACTTCGTTGGCTGATTTCGGACCGTAATGAAGAATTTTATGCTTAAAGTTGAATAAATCATGCAATACATTCACTAAATCTTCTGCTTTTAAGGCATCCAGTTCGGCATCGCTCAATACATTATTAAATGGATTTTGAGGACCGTATTGTGCATAACTTCTCAATCCGCTCATGATAGAACCTTTGTTCTGTTTCGCATTGGCTCTTGATTTTTTCAGTCTTACTTTGTAAGAATCTAAAGCTTTCTGATCAGCCACACAGTTTTTAATTAAATCTTCAAACAGAGCTGCTGTTTTATCGAAGTTTTCATTCAGACCTTCCAGTGTAACGTAGGTTTCTTCATTTCCTGCGCTTACATTGAAACTTGAAGCCAGTTTGTAAAATTCTTTACTGATGTCTTCCGAAGATTTATTTTTTGTCCCTAAATATTGCAGATATTCCGCTGCCAAAGGAAGAATTTTATTATTCCATTTTCCGGCATCGAAATAATAATATAATCTGAAAAGATCATTGTCTGTATTTTTTACAGAAAGTACATCCACCGATTTTACTTTGCTTTTGGCAATATCTTTTTCAAAATTCAGCCATACCGGAGAAATCGGAGCTTCCGGCATTTCGTCGATCTTTTTCAGGAACGGCGACTGGTCTTCTCTGTTTACGGAAACCGGAGTAATCGTAGGTTTGTCTACTTTTACGATGTTTTTGTCTTCTCCTTTTCTTTTGTAAACCGCTACATAATTATTGTCCTTAAGATATTTAGATGCGAAATCCATAATATCTTTTTTAGTAAGCTTTGAAATTTCTTCAATATACTGAAGTTGGGTTTTATGGTCTACTTCGGAAGTAAATTCATCCATCAAGGATTCCGCTCTGGAAGTGTATTTTTCATACTTCTGGATTACATTTTTCTTCTCATTATTCACGATCGACTGGATCAGATCATCAGAAAATTCTCCCTTTCTTAGCTTATCGATTTCCTGAAGCAATAAATTCTTCACTTCATCCAAAGACTGTCCTTCCGTAGGATTTCCCTGTAACAAAAGCGCAGAATAATCTTTCAGAACATACGGAAACGCATAAGCACCCAGTAATTTCTGCTTTTTAACCAAATCAAGATCAATTAATCCCGCCTGTCCGTTGGTAAGCATACTTCCAATAAAATTCAGCATTCTTGCATCTTTTGTAGTAGCACCCGGAAAACGGAACCCGATCATAATATTTTCAGGATTTGGTCCGTAAACTTCCCGGGTAATCGGAGCCATAATCGGACTTTCCTGTCCCGGATTGTATGCCGGAACCGGTTTGTTTTTCATATAAGAAAAAGCTTTGTCGATCTTGCCAATCATTTCATCAGGATTAAAATCTCCCGACATGATGATCCCCATATTATTCGGAACGTAATAATTGTTATAATATTCCCTGATCGCCTTTAAAGAAGGATTTTTCAGGTGTTCAATCGTTCCGATGGTCGTTTGCTTTCCGTAATTGTTATTCGGGAAGATTGCGGCAAACATAGATTCCAGAACCTTTCTTCCGTCATTATCCAGACCTCTGTTTTTTTCTTCATAAACCGCTTCCAATTCTGTATGGAAAAGTCTTAAAATCGGCTGTCTGAAACGTTCTGCCTGTAATGCTAAAAATTTATCTGTTACATTTGCAGGAATATCTTCTGTGTAAACTGTCTGTTCGTACGAAGTAAAAGCGTTGGTTCCGTCTGCGCCCATTCCCGACATCATTTTGTCGTATTCGTTGGCGATGGCATATTTCGCTGCTTCTCCCGAAACTTTATCGATTTCTTTATAAATTTCCTTTCTCTTTGCTTCGTCCGTTGTAGAATTGTATTTTTCGTAAAGAGCATCAATCTGGTCAAGAAGCGGCTTTTCTTTTGCCCAGTCTTTAGATCCGAATTGATCCGTCCCTTTAAAAAGCATATGCTCCAGATAATGCGCCAAACCGGTATGATCCGCCGGATCGGTTTTGCTTCCCGCTTTCGTTGCAATATAAGTCTGGATTCTTGGGTCTTTTTTCGTTGGGCTCAGAATAACGGTTAATCCGTTTTTCAGCGTGTAATATCTTGCTGAGGTAGGGTCGTTGGTTACATATTTATAGCTGTAGCCGTTCGACTGTGCTTCTTTCCACTGGAAATCCTGTCCGTAAGCGTATCCGCAGTAACTTGCTGCTGCAATACTGGTTACAATGGTGATTCTTTTTAAAAAATTCATGTTAATTGATGTTGGAATATGTTTGATTATTAAAATTGTTTAAACTATTTCAGGATTAACCACAAAGTCGCAAAAGCTAATATTAAAGTGAGTTTCTATAATAATTAAAGCACTCAAAAGAATAAAAATCAAAGATTTTTAAAACTATTGTGAACTTTTTTATGTATAATGATCAACTTTAAATAAAAGTTTAGTTCATCTTTTGTGGCTTTTGCGGTTAAATAAAAGTTTAAACAGACTTATTATTTAAAAAAATGCTTAAATTATTCTTAGTTAAATTTATCCAGTAAATCTTTAATTCTTTTCATGGCTTCTTTTAAATCTTCCTCCGAAGCCGCATAAGAAAATCTGATGCATTCAGGGCTTCCGAAAGAAACTCCGCCAACACATCCCACATGAGCATTTTCGAGAAGGAACATCGCAAAATCATCAGAATCTTTAATTTCTGTTCCGTCTAATGTTTTTCCGATGTAATGCGATACATCTGGGAAGAAATAAAACGCTGCTTTAGGTAAAACTACTTTAAAACCTGGGATTTCTTTAATTAAATCATAAACCAGATCCCTTCTTTTTTTGAAAGCATCAATCATGTATTTATACTCCGAAGGATCGGTCTGTAAGGCTGTGATAGAAGCTCTCTGAGCCATGGTATTCGCTCCGCTCGTCATTTGTCCCTGAATTTTTTCACACGCTTTAGCCAGCCATTCCGGACACGCAGAATATCCGATTCTCCATCCTGTCATCGCGAACGCTTTAGACATTCCGTTAATAACGGCAGTCTGTTCGTAAACCTCTGGAAACTGAGCAATCGACGTTGTTTTCGTTTCGTAGTTGATGAATTCGTAGATTTCGTCTGAAATTACCGTTACATGAGGATATTTGGCAATCACTTTTGCCAGAGATTTCAGTTCATCATACGTGTAATATCCGCCAGAAGGGTTGCACGGTGAGCTGAACAGGACAGCCTTTGTCTTATCTGTAATGGCTTCTTCAAGCTGTTCCGCAGTGATTTTAAAATCCGTTACATATGAAGTCGGAAGCATCACAGAAACTCCGCCCATCATTTTTACCATTTCATCATAGCTTACCCAGTAAGGATTCGGAAGAATTACTTCATCTCCATCGTTAAGAAGAGCAGCCAGAACATTTAAAATCGCCTGTTTTGCACCGTTGGAAACGCAGATCTGTGTTGGTTTATATTCTAAATTATTATCTCGTTTTAATTTGTGAGCAATCGCTTCACGAAGTTCTAAAAATCCGGGAACAGGAGAGTAGTGACTGTAATTTTGGTTAATGGCATCAAAAGCAGCCTGTTTGATATTGTCCGGAACATCGAAATCGGGTTCCCCTAAAGTAAGGCTTATAACATCTATTCCGCTGGTTTTCATTTCTCTAGCCTTATTCGACATAACAAAAGTTTGTGAGTAACCAAGTCTTTGTACTCTATCTGAAAGTTTCTCCATGTAATTATTTCTATTTTAACAAATATAATAAAAAGTATTTCTTCAGAAATTAAAATACAGCCGGAGTAAGCTTTTTTGTCTGCGTCAGTGTTTTATCACTATATTTGTAGTTATTCAATATAAAATTAAAACACCAGTCATCATTATGTACAAATTTCTGTTTCTTTTTATCGTTTCACTGGCTTCGGCTCAGAATTACCGCTTTGTGTACGAATACAGGATGAGGCCGGATCTCAATAAAAAAGATTCCATTATTACAGATTATATGAATCTGGATACGGACGGTAAGAAATCCTATTTTTATAACGCGGCGAAATACGAAAGAGATTCTGCTTATGCGGCTACAAAAAGTTATAAGGATTTGCTTTCGTCTAAAAACTATGACCAGAATCTCAGCTATATCATTGAAAAAGATTATGCTAAAAAAACAGCTAACTTTTATGATAAGTTTAAGACCGTCAGTATGTTAATTCCGGATAATGAAGCTCCGAAATGGAAAATTGAAAAAGAATTTTTAAAAATTAATAATATAGATTGCCAGAAAGCTACGGCAAATTTTAAAGGAAGAAACTGGGAAGCGTGGTTCAGCAAAGATTATCCGGTTAACGACGGACCGTACAGATTTTCAGGACTTCCCGGACTGGTGGTAAGCCTTAAAGATTCTGAAAATGATCACGTTTTTAATTTAATTCAGATTAAAAAAATCAACGGAATTTTTTCGCTTGTCCCAAAATCTACAAAGCAGATGACTTTTGCAGAGTATAAAAAAGCGATAGGAGGTTTTAGTTTCAGCAACGACGATGTGGAAAGTATAAGCATCAATAAACAGATAGGGAAAGTTGATATCCAATTGAAAGACGGTTACATAGCAAAGCTCGGAACTGATGATATGAAATCCGGAAAACTGGATGAGAAAATTTCTAAATTACTGAAAAGAACCAACAATTATATCGAAAAAGAGGAGTAAAGAAATTTCTGAAAGGTAAATCTTGGTTTTGATAATTTGAATAAAGCTGATAAAAAACTTATTTTTGCTTTTTATAATAATTTACATGTCTACAACGTTACTACTAAAATACTTTCCGGATCTTACAGAAAATCAGATCGATCAGTTCAATAAACTGGAGGTTTTATATCATGAATGGAATGAAAAAATCAATGTGATCTCAAGAAAAGATATGGAATCTCTGTACGAAAAGCATATTTTACATTCTTTGGGAATTGCAAAAGTGATGGAATTTGCTCCCGGAACAAAAGTTTTGGACATTGGAACAGGCGGTGGTTTTCCCGGAATTCCTCTGGCAATTTTGTTTCCTGAAACTCAATTTACTTTAATTGATTCTATCGGAAAGAAAATAACGGTGGTAAATGCTGTTGCAGAAGGAGCCGGATTAAAAAACGTAACCGCAATCCACGGAAGAGCTGAAAAATTAAAGGAAAAATTCCATTTTGTAGTAAGCCGTGCCGTAACACAGATGCCTGAATTTTTAAGATGGCTGAAAGGTAAATTCGAGAAAGAACAGTTCAATACAAAGCATAATGGCGTTCTGTATCTGAAAGGAGGGGATCTTGCTGAAGAACTTGCCGGACTGAAATGTGAAATTTTCAGCCTGAAAAGTTATTTTGACGAAGAATTTTACGATACAAAAAAAGTAGTGTATCTTTCTAAAGGTAATTTTAATTCTTAATTTTGTATTTAGCTTGTTTAAACAAATTTGAAAATTAACCGCAAAAGTCACAAAAGATCAGCACAATGCGACATTAAAATATCTAAAGCTCCCAAAAGAATAAAAATCAAAGATTTTTAAAAACTATTGTGATCTTTTTTATTTATAATTATTAACTTTAAATAAAACGTTTAATGAATGTCCGTAATTTATTATCATTGAAAAACCTTTGAGTTCTTTGCTGAGTGAAACGCCTTTGCGAACTTAAAAGCAGTTGGTATATAAAAGAATCTTTGCGATTCTTTGCGTTAAAAGCAATATGATTAATATAACGGATAATCAAAAAGTTTAAACACATTTTGTTAAATAATAAATTCTGATATTTTTAATAATAATCTAAATTTTGTAACTATGAAAAAGTTTCTCCATTTTGGGTTTTCTGCATTAGTTTTAGGATTATTTTTTACATCTTGTAACAATGATGATGACTATAACACCATAGAATCTGTTGATAAAATTAAAATTGACAGTGTGAGAATTGTTAACGATACGATGGATGTATTTTCAGTTCAGAGTATTAAGACTTATTCTACTTATCCTTCTCATTGTCAGGGTTTTTATGGGTATGATTATGTGCATAACGATAATTTAACAAGAACCGTTACGGCTTATAAATACATTACGAACGGACCGTGTACGGAAAAAACATACACTTCCGCCAATCAGATCAATTTCAGTCCGCAACAGATTGGGAAATACACTTTTAAATTCTGGAATGGCGGCAACAACTGGATCACCAAAACAATAGTAGTTCAATAAAAATAAATGAAAGGAGTTTTTGCAGCTTGTTTTCTGATTTCCAATATTGTATTCGGTCAGAAAATAAAGTGGGAAGAGGGAAAAAAATTGAATTGGAGCAATTTTAAAAGCAAAGTCAATAACCAGCGTGGAGAGAATGTCGTGGCATATACCAACTGTGGCTGGACGTATTCTTACGTAAAATCTTCCAATCCGAAAGCTCCGGTAAAAATTACGATTCAGACGATTTTTAACGAAAACCAATCGTGGAAAGACGTTAAAAGAATCAATGATTATGTGCTGCTTCATGAGCAGAAGCATTTTGATGTTGCCGAAGTTTTTGCCCGCAAACTGAGAAAAGAAGTTTCGGAAAAGATTAAAAACGGAGCTGATTTCGACAGATATTTTAAAACCATTTACAATACGATCCTTAAAGAATATCAGGATTTCCAGAAAACTTATGACGGCGAAACAAGGAACGGAATGGTAGAGGAAAAGCAGGCGGAATACAACCGTATTATTGCTGAACAACTGGAAAATTACAAAAACTATAAAACCTCTTGAAATTCCTCAATAAAATCATCAGCGAATTATTAACCCAGAATTCCGATTTATCTGAATTTAACATCGTTCTGCCCGGAAAACGTCCCATTGTTTTCATCAGACGAATTCTTGAGGAAAACAATTACTCCGGATTTCTGCCGAACTTTTTTACAATTGAAGAACTGATTGATAAAATTGCCGACAAACAGCAGATTCAGGGAATTGCACTCTGGCTTTTCGCTTTTGATGTGTATAAAAGTCTGAACCTGATTCCCAATGACGATTTTTCAGAATTTCTGAAATGGTTTCCCACCTTGCAGAAAGACTGGGACGATATCCTGAAATTCTCAGAAAGCGATGAAGCCGTTTTACGGTATATGTTTGATGAAGAGCGGATTAAAGAATGGGCGCAGGATTTGGGAGAAGATGATGAAGGTCCGAGAAAAAAATTCCTTAATTTCTGGAAAAACATGAATGTCTTTCTTCCCGTTCTCAAGAAAAAACTGAAGGAGAAAAACTGGGCAACTTCCGGAATGATCAACGAAACGGCAAAAGCAAAGATTGATGAATTTGCCAAAAATACCGAAGAAAAATTCGTATTCTGCGGCTTTAATGCCTTTACTCCGGCGGAAGAAAAGCTTGTAAGAAGTCTTCTGCAATGGGACAAAGGACAGTGCTTTTTTCAGGCAGATCATTATTATTTTGATGATGAAAGACAGGAAGCAGGAAAGTTTTTAAGAAACCATAAAACGTGGAAAGAATTTGATGATCACCGTCTTTTTCAATGGATTGAAGACGACTTTAATCAGCCCAAAAACATAAAAGTTTACGAAGTTTCAGGAAATATTACCCAGACGAAAATTTTACCGGAAATCTTCAAAGAAATAGAAAATAAAACCTACTCCGATACTGCGGTGGTTTTGCTGGATGAAAATCTGCTTCCTGCAAGTCTGGATGTGATGCACGGCGTTCCCAATCTGAATATAACGATGGGTTTTCCTCTGAAAAATCTTTCTTTTTCGAATGCCGTAAAACAGCTTTTTTATCTTCAGAAACAACTCGAGAAAAACAAATCGTCATATTATTACCGCGATATTTTTCCGATTCTGGAAGAGTTGCCGAAATCTGCTGAAGATGAACTGGTGATCAATAATTTTAAAGCGAAAATCGAAGAACGCAATATCGTTTACATTTCCAAAAAGCTTTTTTATGAATTGTTACATGAACTTTCATACTATAATTTATTGAAAAAAGCAGATTCTACAAGTGTTTATTTAGATTCTTTAATTGAATTCTGTAAGCAGATCAAATGGCTGGAAATTGATGATATTCAGTATGAAAACGTTTCCCATTTCGAAAATGCTTTCAGAATTATCAAAAATCAGTTATCTCCTTATCAGTTTGAAATTAAAATGGAAACGCTGGAAATTCTGATTAATCAGCATATTAATTCAGAAAGTATTGATTTTCAGGGGGAGCCTTTGAGGGGGTTGCAAATCATGGGACTTCTGGAAACCCGTCTCCTGAATTTTGAAAATGTGATTATGCTTTCTGTAAACGAAGGGAAATTACCACTCGGAAATTCACAGAATACGTATATTCCTTTTGATATCAGAAGATTTTTTGATCTTCACACCTTTTTGGAAAACGACAGTATTTATGCCTATCATTTTTACCGGTTGATTCAGGATTCTAAAAATGTACATTTATTGTTTAATGCCCTAAGTTCCGGAGTAAATACGGGAGAGAAAAGCCGTTTCATCACCCAGATCGAAATGGAAAGTTCTCACAATATCGAACATCTGATTATTGAAAATTCTTCCGAGCCGATTATTACGCAGCCTATCGAAATTTCAAAAACCGAAATTGTTCTTCAACGGTTGGAAAAATGGAAGGAAAAAGTTTCGGCTTCTCACCTTACAAGCTATCTGTACAATCCGATTGATTTTTACCTTTCCAAGATTTTAAAGACCTCGGAAAGTGATGAAATTGAAGAAGAACTGTCTGTAAAAAACTACGGTAATCTGGTGCATTATACCCTTCAAGAAATTTATGAAGTATTAAAAGGTAAAATATTAAAAGAAAACGATTTAAAAGAATCAGTTAAAGCAATAGATCAATATATCGAAGTGGCTATTGAAAAGCTGAAACATCAGCCGGAATTTTATGAAAAAGGAATGAATTTCATTCATAAAGCCATTGCTAAAAAAGTAATTGAAAATATTTTAAATCATGATCTTGAGTTGATAAAAAGCGGAAACGTACTGGAAATTTTAGACATCGAAAAACGTTTCGAAAATGTAGATTTTTATCTTGATGAAAAAGATAAAGTTTCTTTTTTCGGCTTCATCGACAGGATCGACCGGCTTAACGGAACGTTGAGAATTATCGATTATAAAACGGCAAAGATCAAAAATCTTATCGTAAAGATCGACGAATCCAATGTAGACGAATATTTCCATAACAGCGACCGAAAACAGGCTTTGCAGTTGTGCATTTATCAGTACGTTGTACAAAATCTTCCCGAGTTTTGGGGACTTCCGATTGAGACGGGAATCTGGAGTTTTGCCGAAGCTAAAAAAGGCGTTGTTTCTCTTCAGTTTGACAAAGGGGATATTGATGATGCCATGAAATCCATTAAAAGCCTGATCGAAGAAATTCTGAATCCGGATCTTGCATTTATCGAAAACATAAAACCTTATTCTGCATAAAAAGAATGCATCCGAAACGGATGCACTCATTACGATGAAGGATTGTATGAAGAAAATTACTATAATTTCACTTTTTTATTGAAAGTTTTTCCGTCGTTCTGAATTACCTGAACCACATAAATTCCTGTTTTAATGGTATTTGATTCGAATTGAGAACTGTTTACTTCCTGATTCTGGATCAAATCTCCTGAAATACTGTAAATGCTGATATTTTTAATACCGTTTTTAGCTTTTACAATAATCTGATTATTTTGAGCAATAACTGAAACAGGATCTTCCGTTTTCAGTTCGATGATCTGTTTTTTAAACTGTAAATTATAGAAACGGGTAGTAATTTCAAAAGTAAGATTTTGAGAATCAATAGTATTGAGATTTATTCCTCCGTCTTTAATATACTGTTCCTGAGAAATGGATTTGATAAGATTTTTATTGTCATCAAAAATATTGACCGCTAAAAGTTCTTCCTGATTGATTTTTAAATTCAGAATATTGTTGAGCTCAGATTTTACAATATCCTTTTCTTCTACCGTTTCCGGACTGTTTTTAATGTACGGAATGAGTTTTTCCGAATTATTTTCAGAGACTTTTAATAAATACACCCCATCTTGTAAGGAAGCTAAGTTGTTGTTGCTCACAGCTTTTCGTTCAGCTTTTTCTTTATTGAAATCTGTGACTTCAAGAAGTTCCATATTCTGAAGATCAGGTTTTAGCTGTGATTTATAAATAGAACTGATCCCTGATTGACTATTTTGAGACTGTTTTGAAGTCAGCATTGCCCATTCGTTAAAAAGTCCGCCGCTTCTTAAAGTATTAAATTTGGCATTGGAAGCCAGAATAAAAGGTACGATTCCTCCGATATGTCCTAAAGGTCCCCAGTAAAATGCCTCAAGTTTGTATTTATTCAGATCCCACCACGAATAGTAACCTCTCTGAACGTCAATGGTTTTAGAAGTATTTTCCGGATGAATGGCAAGGTCGACCGTAGAATGTCCTAAAGTCATAGGTGTTTTGTTATACCAGTCGTACACGTCATTTGATTTCAGGCATTGTCTCAATTTGTTATTCTGATTATTCGTAACATCATTTACGAAATTATTGGTAAAAAGTGTTCTCCAAACCAAAGGTCCCCAAAGCAGACCTCCGTTATCCTGAACAACATGATAATTGTAGCGATCCAGATATTCTGAAGAGATTACTTCCGAAATATTGCTGTTATACATTTGGTACCCTGTTTTATTGCAGGTATTAACAACATTGGCGATAAATGAAGTAAACGGATAAACCTGTTTTTCCAGAACGCCCTTCTGCAAAGTAACGCCTGAGAAATCATAAGGTCCGTCTCCCATATAAGCATATTTGAAGTTCAGGTTGTTGGGATTCGAAATGCTCAATTTCTTTAATGTAGACATTGCTGCATGAGCGCCCTGCGAATAACCCGCTAAAAAATATTCGTTGTAGCGTTTTACATTTTGCTGGGCAAGAACTTTATTAGCTGCCGTTACAAAATCAATGGTCGCAGAAGCTTCGGTAGGATAGTGTACATAGGGATGAACTCCGTCTCCGCTTCCCATCCCTACGTAATCGGGAGCCATTAAAATATAACCGTTCAGGACGTAGGAAAGCTCCACTACAAATCCTGCATACAGAACTCCTTTAAGATTGGAAGGTACATTTTGGCGGTTGTCGGTAGTTCCGTGATCCGAAACTACCGTAGAAAGCTTGTAATTGGCTTTGGGATACATCAGAAGTCCGGTTGCCTTTACGAGATTATTTTTCTCGTTTTTTGTGTAATATGTTATTTTATAGGCCTTTAATCCTACATTAAAACTGTTGAGATAATTTATAAAATCAGGAGAATTCTGTTCGCCAAGATTGTTTGAGATAAAACCCGCCACCGCTTGCGGAGTAAGATCAAGTTTTGGTTCAACACTGAAAACGTCTCCGGCTTGTTGCGCAAAATAGAAAGAAGCAGTAAGTCCCAGAAAAAGAGTAATTGATTTTTTCATTATTGTCAATTTTTATTGATGATTAAATTAAAATTTTAAAATAAAACATCAATAATTTTATTAGATCAATAATTATTCAGCGAATATCAATTTTTTTTTTAAAATAAAAAAGTCTGACCAAAAACTGATCAGACTGTGTATTATTTATCACAAAATTTTCTCTTTTAGAAGGCGTTGATTCCTGTAATATCAAGACCTGTAATCAATAAATGAACGTCGTGCGTTCCTTCATACGTAATTACAGATTCTAGGTTTGCGGCGTGGCGCATCATCGGGAATTCACCCATAATTCCCATTCCTCCAAGAATCTGACGGGATTCTCTTGCAATATCAATCGCCATTTTCACGTTGTTTCTTTTTGCCATGGAAATCTGGGCAGGAGTTGCTTTATGATCATTCTTAAGATTTCCTAACTGAAGACAAAGTAACTGAGCTTTAGTGATTTCCGTTAAGAATTCAGCTAATTTCTTCTGTTGCAACTGATAAGATCCGATTGGTTTTCCAAACTGCTTTCTTTCTTTAGAATACTGAACAGCAGTGCAGTAGCAATCAATAGCCGCTCCGATAACCCCCCATGAAATACCATATCTTGCTGAATTTAGACAAGATAAAGGTCCTTTTAGTCCTGTAACTCCCGGAAGAAGATTTTCTTTCGGAACTTTTACATCATTAAAGACCAATTCTCCTGTTTTTGAAGCTCTTAAGCTCCATTTATTGTGAGTTTCGGGCGTTGTAAAACCTTCCATTCCTCTTTCAACAATCAATCCCTGAACTTTTCCTTCTTCATTTTTTGCCCAGACTACGGCAATATCGCAAAGAGGAGAGTTGGTGATCCACATTTTAGCCCCATTCAGAAGGTAATGATCTCCCAAGTCTTTAAAATGTGTTTCCATAGAACCCGGATCGGAACCATGATTAGGCTCCGTTAAACCGAAAGAACCGATCATTTCTCCGGCAGCTAATTTGGGTAAATATTTTCTTTTCTGTTCTTCCGAACCGAATTCATTAATAGGGAACATCACCAGAGAACTTTGCACAGAGGCAGCAGAACGTACTGCAGAATCACCTCTTTCAAGCTCCTGCATAATCAGACCGTAAGAAATCTGATCCAGTCCGGAACCGCCGTATTCAACCGGAATATAGGGTCCTAAAGCTCCGATTTGTCCCAATTCCTTCATTAAATTCGGGATGTCGGTGTGGTTTTGGGCAGCATTATCAATCTGTGGCATTACAAAACTTTCCACCCAGTCTCTTACAGACTGTCGGATAAGTTTATGTTCTTCAGTAAGTAAAGCATCGATCCCGTAATAATCGGGAATGCTCGTAAGGGAATAATATGACATTATATTTTAATTTTCCTAAAAATAAGACTTTTCACTATTTCAGAGAAATTTTTTTTAAATGACTTTTATCTGTTGATTTTTAGATATTTAAATTGAATTTTAAATACAAAACATCAGAAATTAATTTTCCGCTTCGTTTGAAATAGGGTACTGGTTTGTCGGATTGTAGATTCTGGTTTTAAACTTGTACAAATACGGAGCTTTATTGGCAGAACCGTCGTACAGTTTTTCGAGGCGGTCTAAAATATTAAGACTTAAAATTTTACGCTGAAAATTATTCCTTCTGAATTTTTCACCCAAAATCGTTTCATACAGACATTGCAGATCTTTCATGGTAAATTTTTCAGGAAGAAGATTACTTGCTGCTACTTCCGTATTGATGTTCATTCTGAGATATTCCAGTCCGGTTTCGATAATTCTGTCGTGGTCAAATGCCATTTTGGGCAGTTTATCCACTTCAAACCATTCGCAGCTTTCGTTGAAAGCATCCGGAAAAGTATTTGCCATTGAAAAATCAATCAGACTGCAGTATCCTACCGTAATAAAACGCTGGAAGATCCAGTGATCTTTAGGCACTTCAACGCCTTTGTTTTTAAGTAGAATCTGGTGAACATTATTTTCTGTCCTGTCGATTCTTCCAAAAGTATGAAACTGTTTCAGGAAAATATTCTGGAGATGCGTTCTTTCATACAGAACACGTTCCGCCGCTTCGCGAAGATCTTCGTCATTAAAAACAAAACCTCCGGGAAGAGACCACAAATCCAGATCGTGGTATTTTAAGAGTAAAACTTTCAGGATGTTGTTATGAAAACCAAATATAGTACAGTCTACAGACACGTGTGCTACAAAGTCTTTTGTATCAATAAGTTCCTGAAGGGTTTCCTTACTCTTTTCGTTCTTGATTTTCATGGGATAAAAATAAAATTATTTTCTAAATTTTTTTATCTGCAAATCTAAAATAAATTAAACTAATTGTAAACAACAGAATAACAGCAGATAAAATATACACAGAATAGTAATTCAGAAGCTGATTTCCGAATAAAACCGACATGATGATCGAACTTACAGAGCTTCCCAATGATGAAAAAATAACAATTAGTGACGTTAAAACGTTGGCTTTCGATTTGTCGATTGTGGCAATCATTTTAGAGTTGATGACGGGATAAAGCGGAGATAAAAACAATCCGATAACAGGAAAGAGAAACAGCAGAATTTTAGAATCATCCCATCCGGAAAATTGGATTCCGATGATGATTAAAAGTACTGCAACAATGGATGATAAGCACAGAACATAATATTTCGACAAAGAAAATCTCTGGATCACATTAGCCGTAACAGTTCTTCCAACATAAGAAAACAGAGCTAAAAACGAAGATGCCTGAAGCGCAAAGAAAGAATTGACTTTTAAATGGTTTTTATAAAAAGAAGGCAGCCATGAATTAAAGCTTTGCTCTACAAAAACAATAGAAAAAACAACCGCTAAAAATATGATTAATAAAGGATTGGCAATTCCTGCAACTTCTTTAAAAATATTTTCATTCTTCATCTTTTCAGGCTCCGAAACAGGAAGTTTTGAAAATAAAAAGATCGTTATTGCCGATAATACAGAAATGGATAAAAATCCGAATTTCCAGAATTCTGAAAACTGACTGGAAATGACCCACCCAAACCCGATATTAACCACGAAGATTCCGATCATGAAGGAGGCTTCTACACTATTCATGGTTTTGGCTAAAGATTTTTCATCCGAAATATTGTTTCTGATGATTCCGAAAACGCAGATTTTTCCGATCGCGAAACACGCTCCGATGATGGCAAACCATACTTTATAAAACCAGAATACTTCTACGAAAGGTAAAATAAGGGAACATATCCCAACAATTGTTAAAGCCAGAATCAGGGATTTTTTTGTTCCGGTTTTGCTGATAAAATTAACAGCAAAAAGTGAAATAAAAGCAATGGGAAGATCTTTAAAAGACTCTAAAAAACCAAGCTTATCATAGGTGATTTTGGCTTCCGAAAGTTGAAGAATTACAATGCCCATGCAGTTTAGCACCATGGAGAAAATTAGAAATGTAAGCTTGAGCGGAAGTGAAATTTTGGAGTGCTTGGTCGTCATTTTGGGGATTGATTTTATCTGTTTTTTTGAAATTTTTACTGTTTCTGAAGAAAAATTTATGCCTTCAAATGCCCAAAAATACAGGAAATATTAAAATAGTTATTAATAAAATGTTAAATAATTAAAAAAAAAATATATTTTTATTGTCTCAATTTGAGAATTAAAAAACTAACTGTATATGAATGTAAGAATATCTAGAAGTTTAGGCATGGTTGCGGTGCTGTATTTCACTGCTAATTTCACTGCCCAAAACACAAAGACCGACACCCTTCCAAAAGAACAGAAAATTGAGGAAGTAGTCATGATTGGTTACGGTACTCAGAAAAAGAGTAATGTGACGGGAGCCATCTCGAGTATCAAAGCAAGTGACATCGAAGCGATCCCTGCCGGAAAACCGGAGCAGGTTCTTCAGGGTAGAGCCGCAGGTGTTAACGTAATTTCCAACTCCGGTCAACCGGGATCCAGTGCAACAATTCGTGTAAGAGGAATTACCAGTTTTGGAGCAAGTAATGATCCGTTGTGGGTTGTAGATGGAATTGTGGTAGATGGAATTGGTTGGCTAAACCAATCTGATATTGAAAATATCGAAGTTCTGAAAGATGGAGCTTCATCTGCAATCTATGGAGTTTCTGCTGCAAGAGGAGTTATTTTAGTAACTACAAAAAAAGGTAAAAAAGGAAGATTGAATCTTAGCTATAACGGGTTTTATGGCTTCGGTCATGCATCAAGAAAGCTGGATCTGTTAAATGCAACTCAGTATGCAACAATTCTTAATGAAGCGTATGTAAATGCAGGACAGACTCCGAAATTTGCAAATCCACAATCTCTTGGTGAGGGAACAAACTGGCAGGATGTTATATTCAATACAGGTGAAAGATCCAACCATGAAGTAAGTATTAGTGGAGGAAACGAAAAATCTACTTTTTATGGTTCATTCGGATATTATGATCAGACCGGTATCGTAATGAGTGATATTTCTTATTATAAAAGATTAACCGCTAGATTAAACTCCACTCATAAAGTTACAGACTGGCTTACTTTAGGACAGACGTTTGCTTATACCCATACAAAATCTCAGGGAATCAACTCAAATGGAGAATTTGGAGGTCCTTTGAGTTCTGCAGTAAACTTGGATCCAACGACTCCAATTTTAAATCCTGATTTGTCAGCAGTTCCTGCTGCAGCGAGACCTTTTGTGGTAAGAAATCAAGATGGTATTCCTTACGGCATTTCAAGTCTTGTTCAGAATGAGATGTCAAATCCTTTAGCTTTTAAATATACCCAGTTGGGAAATCATGGATGGTCGGATGATTTCATTGCCAATATCTTTGCGGAAGTAAAGATCACAAAAGACTTAACCTTTAAATCTTCTATCAACGGTAAAAAAGCTTATTGGGGAAGCTGGAATTTTACACCTCTTTATTATTTGAATGCAAATTACAGTAACCTTGGTGTAAACAGTCTCAGCAGAACAACTCAGGAAAAGTTTGAATGGAGTTTAGAAAACACGCTTAATTATCAGAAAAGATTTGGTAAGCATAATTTGAATTTATTGGCAGGTAACGGATACTATGAATATAATATAGGATTGGGGCAAAGTGTTACTCACAGTAAATTACCCATTTCGAATTGGGAAGATGCTTCATTCAACTTTGATGTGGGGAGAGCCAATCAAACTGTAAGTGCATGGGATTACATCAATACACATAAAGTATCTTACTTCGGTAGAGTTGTTTATGATTATGATAATAAATATTTATTAACGGGAACCGTGAGAAGAGATGGCTCGTCTAAATTCGGAGCCAATCAGCACTGGGGGACATTTCCTGCATTCTCATTAGGATGGAATGTAAATAATGAAAATTTCTGGCCGGAAAATAAGATCATTAATACATTGAAACTCCGTGGAGGATACGGTATTTTAGGAAATGACGGAATAGATGATTTCCAGTTTGCCAGCTTCTATGTTTCTGGTG
Source organism: Chryseobacterium sp. C2(2020) (assembly GCF_014218915.1). Taxonomy (NCBI): domain Bacteria; kingdom Pseudomonadati; phylum Bacteroidota; class Flavobacteriia; order Flavobacteriales; family Weeksellaceae; genus Chryseobacterium; species Chryseobacterium sp. C2(2020). The sequence goes on along the minus strand of NZ_JACLCT010000012.1, from coordinate 85,281 downwards.
CAAACTATACAGGATATGACAGTACCGGAAATGAAATAATATTGCCCGGATACTATCCAAACACGTTAGCAAACCCTGATCTTAAATGGGAGACAACATCACAGATGAACTTCGCTGCGGATATTAAGTTTTTAAATAATTTTAATTTAACTGTAGATTACTACAAGAAAAAAACTTCAGATATCTTAAGAAAAATATTTATTCCCGGATACGTAGGGGTAACGAATGCTCCTACTGCTAATATTGGAGATATGGAAAATGAAGGGGTAGAAGTGGAGCTTGGATACAAAAAAAACTGGTCAGATTGGGGAGTTTCTGTAAATGGGAATTTTGCTTATCTTAAAAATACGGTTACAAGACTTGAACGCGGAAGAGATTATATCGATGGTCCAGGATTCCAGTCTATGGGACCAGTTTCCAGACTTCAGGTCGGAGAGTCATACGGATCTTTTTACGGATATAATACTTTGGGAATTTTCCAGAATCAGGCACAAATTAATTCTTACGTAAATGCAAACGGACAAATGATTCTTCCAAATGCAAAACCCGGAGATTTTATTTGGGCAGATACCAACGGAGACGGCGTTATTACAGATGCAGATAAAGTAAATCTTGGTAATTCTGTTCCTAAATTTACTTTCGGGATGACCGTAAACCTTAACTACAAAAACTGGGATTTAATGGTTTTTGCTCAGGGACAGGCTGGAAACAAAATTTTTCAGGGACTTAGAAGATTGGATTTATTAAATGCTAATTACCAGACCGCTATTTTAGACAGATGGACGGGAGAAGGCACTTCCAATACTACACCTAGAGTTACCGTTAATGATACTAACCATAACTACACCTGGATGTCAAATTACTATTTGCAGAAAGGAGATTATGTAAGAATTAAGCTTGTACAATTAGGATATACACTACCACAATCTGCTACGCAAAATTTCGGTGTTAATAAACTTAGACTTTATGTAACCGGAGAAAACTTGTTTACATTTACGAAGTATACAGGATATGATCCTGAAATTGCAGCAGGAGATAGTTTCGGAATAGACAGAGCCTATTATCCACAAGCCAGAACTTTTATCTTTGGAGCTAATATTACATTCTAAAAATTTTAAAAATGAAAAACAAAATATATAAAATATCCTTAGCAGTATCATTACTTTTAGGAACAGGCTTGGTAAATGTGGCTTGTAACAATTCTAATCTTGAAGATGTAGAATACAAAGGTGCTTTCGATACAAACAACTTTTTCAGAAATGAACAGGAATGTTTCTTTGCACTTATAGGTACTTACGATGTATTGAGAAAATATGCGGGCGGATTTGAAAATATGGTCACTTTTTTCAATGCAGGTTCCGATGATTTCTACGCTGGAGGTGGAAGCTCTACAGATGGTGCCGGAATTCAGGGGTTCTCAAACTTTCAGATCAATCCGAATATCATGCCTACAAGTTACTGGAGAGATTATTATCAGGGAATTTCCAGAGCTAATGTTCTTATTGAAAAAATTCCTCAGGCTAATATGAGTGATGCGGTAAAAAGCAGATTTACGGCAGAAGCAAAAGCATTAAGAGCATTATATTATTTTGATCTTGTAAGAACATTTAAAAATGTTCCATTAATTTTAAAAGAAATTAAAGCTTCAGATGATTACTATAATATTCCACAGGCTGCTCTATCCGAAGTATACACACAGATAGAATCAGATTTGTTAGCTGCTATTCCTAATTTACCTGTTACAGTAAGCGGAACCGAAAGAGGCAGACTTACTCAGGGAGCCGCAAAAGCATTGCTAGGGAAAGTTTATTTATATGAAAATAAGAAAACAGAAGCTGCTGCACAATTTGCTGATGTAAACGGAACTCCGGGAGGGTCAAATACCTATGGTTATAAACTTGTCTCTAATTTTGCTGACCTTTGGGTTACAGATAATAAATTTACCACAGAATCTATTCTTGAAGTAATGCATACCAATCAGGGGAGTTCAGACTGGGGCTTTTGGGGACAGGGCAGAGATGAAGGAAACTCTATTTGCGTGATGACTGCTCCGCGAGGCTACAGCAGATTATCTCCTACAGCTCCTGATGTTGTTGCAGGTTGGGCTTTTAATACCGTAACAGAAAATCTTTTCACTTTTATGCAGGGAGACCCAAGAATGGACGCTTCTATTTTAAATGTAAAATTGTTGAAACAACAAGGAAAAGCAAATTACTCTCCTGCATACATGGATTCCGGATATTTCTTAAATAAATATATGCCTACACAGGATGAAAAAACAACATTGCCTGGACCGGCAGAACTGAACTATCGTCAGAATTATATTCTTATCAGATTGGCAGATACCTATCTTATGGAAGCGGAAGCATTAAATGGAACAGGAGCGAGAGCACAACTATTGCTTGATGCAGTAAGAGTAAGAGCGGGTTTATCCTCAATTCCGGTTACTTTACAGGCAGTGAAAGATGAGAGAAGGAGAGAGCTTATTGGGGAAGGACACAGATTCTTTGATCTGGTAAGATGGGGAGAAGCATCTTCTAAATTGGCATTTAAAGGATTTACAGCAGGTAAAAACGAAATTCTGCCAATTCCTTTTACTGAGTTAACGGGAACTGTTCTTAAACAAAATCCTGGATATTAAAAGACCTAGTGTCGACAAAGTTGAATTCCGTAGAACTCAATAATCTTCACACAATTAAATTGATATGAAATTACAATATTCATATAGTTTCGTACTTAGAAGTGCTGCACTTTGCGGTGTAGCGCTTCTTTCTTTTTTAAACTGCAGCAGTACCTCTTCGGATTTATCCAATAATGGTGATAATTCAGGAAACAACGGAAACGGAAGCGGAAACACTTCCGGAGATCCGGTACAGGTATGGTTAACGAAAGGAGATCAGACAGTGAAACTACAACAGCAGGGAACCTCTTATTTTTCAGGAACTTCAGCCGCCGGAACCACCATTGAAGTAGACGGCTCGCAAATATTCCAGACGATAGATGGATTCGGATATACGCTTACAGGAGGAAGTGTACAGGTAATCAATCAGCTGAGTGCGACAAAAAAACAGGAATTGTTAAATGATCTGTTCAGCGCTTCCGGGATTGGGGTAAGTTATTTAAGAATCAGTATTGGGGCTTCGGATCTCAACAGCGAAGTTTTTTCGTATGACGATATGCCGACCGGACAGACTGATCCTACATTGGCTCAATTCAGCTTAACCAAAGATCAGGCTTTGATCAAGATGCTGAAAGATATTCTGATGATTAATCCGAATATCAAAATTTTAGCAACACCATGGTCGCCACCTGTTTGGATGAAAGACAACGGAAACACAATGGGGGGAAGTCTGAAACCTGAATATTATGCAGCGTATGCACAGTATTTCGTAAAATACATTCAGGCAATGCAGGCTCAGGGAATCAGAATTGATGCTATTACCCCTCAAAACGAACCTTTACATCCGGGAAACAACCCAAGTATGTATATGTCGGCAGGAGATCAGGCAACTTTTATCAAAAATAATTTAGGTCCCGCTTTTCAGACGGCAAATATTAATACAAAGATCATTGCTTATGATCACAATTGCGACAATCCGGCGTATCCTTTGGCGGTATTAAATGATACAGCGGCAAATCCTTATGTAGACGGATCGGCGTTCCATTTGTATGCAGGAGATATTTCGGCTTTGGGAACAGTACATAATCTATTCCCGAATAAAAACGTCTATTTTACTGAACAGTGGACAAGTTCTACCGGTGCTTTTTCAGGAGATCTGGACTGGCACATGAAAAATGTTATCATCGGATCCATGAGAAACTGGAGCAGAAATGCTTTAGAGTGGAATGTAGCCAATGATGCTTCATTCGGACCACACACTCCGGGAGGATGTACCCAATGCAAAGGGGCAATTACCGTAAACGGAAGTACGGGTTACGACAAAAATGTTGCCTATTATATTATTGCTCACGCTTCAAAATTTGTTCCGGCAAACTCCCAGAGAATTGCTTCTACACAGTCAGATAACCTTTCCACGGTAGCTTTTAAAACTCCGGCAGGAAAAACAGTATTAATTGTTCAGAACAGCAACTCTACAGATAAAGCATTCAACATAAAATATAATCAGAAGACAGCTTCGGTAAGTATGCCGGGAATTTCTACAGCGACTTATATTTTTTAAGACAAATATATCTGTTAAAATTTGTAATGATTGAAAACTTTTTGTTCTTTGTTAAATAAATTCATCCTGAACTTCAGGTTAAGAAGAAGTACTACAAAAGGACAGATAATTAAAATTAGATTAAAATGAAGAGAGTTTATTTCTTATTGGCAGTTACAGCATTTGGAATCAATACATTCGCACAAAAGACAATTGATCAAAAAGTTTCAGAACTTTTGTCGAAAATGACGTTAGAAGAAAAAGTAGGACAGCTCGTTCAGTATTCAGGATTTGAATACGCAACAGGTCCGCAAAATTCCAATTCTGCAAGTGTTCTAAATGAAATAAAACAGGGAAAAGTAGGCTCAATGCTTAATGTGGCAGGAGCCGAAGAAACCAGAAAATTTCAGGAATTAGCGTTAAAATCGAGATTGAGAATTCCTTTATTATTTGGACAGGATGTCATTCACGGATACCGAACAACCTTTCCTGTAAATTTAGGTCAGGCAGCGAGCTGGGATTTAAAACTAATCGAAAAATCCGAAAGAATTGCCGCAACCGAAGCTTCGGCTTACGGAATTCATTGGACATTTGCACCGATGGTCGACATTGCAAGAGATCCGAGATGGGGAAGAGTAATGGAAGGTTCTGGGGAAGATACGTATCTGGGAACACAGATCGGTCTTGCCAGAATCAGAGGTTTTCAGGGAAAAGGTCTTGGAAATCTAGATGCTATTATGGCTTGTGCAAAGCATTTTGCAGCGTATGGAGCAGCAGTGGGCGGAAGAGACTACAATTCTGTTGATATGAGTTTAAGACAATTGAACGAAACCTATCTTCCTCCTTTCAAAGCAGCGGCTGAAGCCGGAGTGGCGACTTTCATGAACTCTTTTAATGACATCAACGGAATTCCGGCAACGGCAAACAAATATATTTTAAGAGATTTATTAAAAGGAAAATGGAATTATAAAGGTTTTGTGGTTTCAGATTGGGGCAGTATTGGCGAAATGGTTCCTCACGGTTACGCAAAAGACAATAAAGAAGCGGCGGAAAAAGCAATTATTGCAGGAAGCGACATGGATATGGAAAGCCGTGCTTATATGGCAGAACTTCCCAATCTGGTTAAAGAAGGAAAAGTAGATCCGAAGCTGATTGATGATGCGGCAAAAAGAATTTTGGTTAAAAAATTTGAAATGGGATTGTTTGACGATCCTTACCGGTTCAGCAGTGAAAAAAGACAGCAGGAACAGACCAACAATCAGGAAAACAGAAAATTCGGAAGAGAATTTGGATCAAAAAGCATTGTTTTGCTTAAAAATGAAAAAAATATTTTACCTCTTTCAAGATCTGTAAAAACGGTTGCTTTAATTGGTCCTTTCGGAAAAGAAACTTCTGCCAACCACGGATTTTGGTCGGTGGCTTTTAAAGATGACAACCAAAGAATTGTAACGCAGTTTGACGGAATTAAAAATCAATTAGATAAAAATTCAACATTACTTTATGCAAAAGGAGCAAATGTAGATGATCAGGACAGATCGATGTTTGCGGAAGCGGTGGAAACTGCAAAAAAAGCAGACGTTGTAATCATGACGTTAGGAGAAGGTCACGCGATGAGCGGTGAAGCAAAGAGCAGAAGCAACATCCATTTTTCCGGAGTTCAGGAAGATCTTTTGAAAGAAATTGCTAAAACAGGAAAACCGATTGTTTTGATGATCAACGCGGGAAGACCTTTGGTTTTCGATTGGGCAGCAGACAATATTCCGGCAATCATGTATACTTGGTGGCTGGGAACGGAAGCCGGAAACTCTATTGCAGATGTTCTTTTCGGAACAGTAAATCCGGGCGGAAAACTTCCGATGACTTTTCCTAGAACAGAAGGACAGATTCCTGTTTATTACAATCATTACAACACCGGAAGACCGGCAAAAAACAATACCGACAGAAACTACGTTTCAGCATACATTGATCTGGATAATGATCCGAAATTTCCTTTTGGTTATGGTTTAAGTTATACTCAGTTTAAATATTCTGATATGAATTTAAGCTCAAATAATCTTAAAGGAAATCAGACATTAAACATTACTATAAATGTTACCAACAGTGGAAATTATGACGGGGAAGAAGTGGTGCAATTGTACATCAGAGATTTATTCGGAAAAGTGGTAAGACCTGTAAAGGAACTGAAAGGTTTCCAGAAAGTTTTCATTAAAAAAGGAGAAACGAAAACCATCAGTTTCAGTTTAACTCCTGAAAATCTGAAATTTTACGACGACCAGCTTAATTACGACTGGGAAGGCGGAGAATTTGACATTATGATCGGAACCGATTCTAAAAATGTTCAGACAAAAAGAATTAATTGGTTAAAATAAATATTGGTTTATTTACTTACTAAGAGCGGGATAATACCCGCTTTTGGCGGTAGAAGGCTGAAAAATTTTTAGAAGGATATTAATTAAACACAACATTTGTCATTCTGAAAGAATCTAAATAATACTTAGAGAGATGCTTCCAGCATGACAGACTTTGAAAATAATTGAATTAACTTTTAACCATATTGTTGTCATTCAGAACATAGACAGAAAGTCTACGAACGCAGTTCAGAAGCGGAGTGAAGAATCTATTAAAAAGTATTTGAGATTCTTCCTTCGTCAGAATGACAGCTTTGAAAATAAACTGAGTGTAATGAGCGTTAAATTTGTCATTCTGAAAGAATCTACATAATGCTTTAGAGATGCTTTTAGCATGACAGACTTTGAAAATAATTAAATTAACTTTTAAACATATTGTTGTCATTCAGAACATAGACAGAAAGTCTACGAACGCAGTTCAGAAGCGGAGTGAAGAATCTAAATGACCAACATTTAAAAAATAGATTTCTCGTTCCTCAGAATGACAAGTGTTGAGAATAAATTAAATAATAATTAAATCTTAATCTGGAATTTTTTAACGCAAAGATTAAGAAAACGAATTATTGATTTTAAGGAGGCAAAGAAGAATCAGCAAAGCTGATTTGATGAAGCTAACGTTTATCATAATCCTTCATCAGCGATTGGTCACAATATTTGCTCACTAAAATTTTGTTTAATTAAATAAATCTTTGCGTTAAAATATAAACCTAAAACATTAAACTTTGAAAATAAAACTTCAATATATTTTTCATTTCATCATCGGAGGAACTCTGGTTTTTTCAACAGTACATTGTGCTTCTAACAGGCCTGATTCCAACAGGAAATTAATCTGGAGCGATGAGTTTAATTACAAAGGCTTACCCGATTCTTCAAAATGGAACTATGATGTCGGCGGAGACGGTTATGGCAATAATGAAGCTCAGTTTTACACAAAAAACCGTCCGGAAAATGCAAGAGTTGAAAACGGAAATCTTATCATTGAAGCCAGAAAAGAAAACTGGGAAAAGAATAAATACACTTCCGCAAGATTACTGACAAGGGATAAATTTTCCTTTCAGTACGGAACTGTTGAAGTTCGTGCCAAACTCCCAAAAGGTCGCGGAACATGGCCTGCCATCTGTATGATGAGCGAAAACATGAAAAAATGGCCCGATGACGGAGAACTGGATATCATGGAGCACGTCGGATTTAATCAGGGGTACATTCATGCTTCGGTTCATACAAAAAAGTATAACCACATCATCGGAACACAGAAAACAGACACTTTGATTGTAAAAGATGCAAGTGAAAAGTTTCATATTTACAAAGCAGACTGGACACCGGAGAAAATTGATGTTTATATTGATGATCAGAAATTTTTCACCTATGAAAACAAAGAAAAAACGTATGAAGCATGGCCTTTTGATCAGCCATATTTCATCATACTGAATCTTGCAGTCGGCGGCTTCTGGGGTGGAAAAGAAGGCATTGATGATGTCATTTTTCCTCAGAAATATGAGATCGATTATGTAAGGGTTTACGAAAAAAAATAGAATCACTTAAAATTCTCCTCCTTTTGAGCGGTGGATAAATTTTCAAAGAGAATTTAGACGAGGTGGTTTAATATAAAAAAATAAGAAAAGATTATAATGAAGAGATTAATTGTAAGTTGCTTTGTAGTTGGGTTGGCTTTCAATGCAAATGCACAAAATTACTGGAAGAAAAATACAGGAAAAACGGCAAAAGTTTTTCTTACCAACTCGGCAGCCAACGAAAAGATGGTTGACAAAGGCACCGTAAAATTCGAAAAATTTGGTCAGCCCAAAGAAACGGATGCCTGTATTTTTGTAGATCCGGATTTTAAATATCAGAAATTAATAGGAATTGGGGGTGCTATTACAGATGCTTCCGCAGAAACTTTTTATAAACTTCCGAAAGATAAGCAGAAAGAAATTATTGAAGCCTATTACGGAAAAAACGGTTTGGGATACACGGTTGTCCGTACCAATATGAACTCCTGTGATTTTTCTAGTGATTCCTATACCTACGTTCAGGAAAATGATAATTCGTTAAAATCATTTACTGTTGCACATGATGAAAAGTATAAGATTCCGATGATCAAAGAAGCACAAAAATTAATTGGAAAAGATTTTACCTTTTATTTTTCACCTTGGAGCCCGCCCGCATGGATGAAATCAAATAAAAATATGCTGAAAGGAGGAAGACTGGAAAACGCTTTTTACCAGACATGGGCAGATTATTACGTAAAGTTCATTAAAGAATATGAAAAAAGAGGAATCAATGTCTGGGGACTGACGGTTCAGAACGAACCGATGGCAACGCAAAGCTGGGAATCGTGTATTTATTCGGCGGAAGAAGAAGGGGAGTTCCTTAAAAATAATTTAGGTCCGACTCTTTGGAAAAATGGTTTCAAAGATAAAAAAGTAATGATCTGGGATCATAACCGTGATTTGATTTACCAGAGAGCAACCACCACACTCAGCGACCCTGAAACTTCTAAATATGTTTCAGGAATCGGCTATCACTGGTACGAAACATGGAACAACAAAACCCAGCTTTTCGATAATCTGACGGAAACCCAAAGAGCATTTCCGGATAAGTTTTTAGCTTTTACGGAAGGCTGCAAAGAGCAGTTTGATATGTCTAAAATTTATGAAGTGAGTTTAGGCGAATTATACGGAAGAAATATGATCAACGATTTCAATAAAGGAACGGCTTTATGGACAGACTGGAATGTTCTTCTGGATTAAACAGGCGGACCAAACCATGTTGGAAATTTCTGTTTTGCGCCGATCATTGCAGATACTAAAACCGGTGAAGTTCATTATACCTATGAATATTATTATGTAGGGCATGTTTCGAAATTCATTAAACCAAAAGCGGTCAGAATCGGAACTTCGTCAAACAGAGCTGCATTAACTTCAACCACTTTCATGAATGAAAACGGACAGTTGGTAACCGTAATCATGAATGATACGGATAACGACATCGATACGAATCTTTGGATCGAAGGTATGGCTGCAAAATTATCGGCTCCTGCACATTCTATACAGACTGTAATATTATAGACTTCATATTAACATTTTTATTACGTTTCGGCGGAGCCAAAGGCTCCGCCGAAACTGTTTTATTCAAAAATATGTATTAGTTGGTAGCAATTATAATCTACAAATTCTTCAAATTGAAACATAAAAAAGCCGAATTCAATAATCCGGCTTAATTTATATAAGAATAATGATTTAAATTATTCAGTATCATATTTACTGATCACTCTCTGAGTAACCCCCGAACTGCTGAAACCTCCGTCATGGAAAAGATTCTGCATCGTTACTTTTTTCGTAAGATCAGAGAATAAAGTTACACAGTAATCTGCGCACTCAAGAGCCGTAGCATTTCCTAGCGGAGACATATCTTCTGCATATCCAAGGAAACCTCCGAAACCTTTTACGCCGCTTCCGGCAGTTGTCATTGTAGGAGACTGAGAAACTGTATTTACACGAACTTTTCTTTCACCCCAATAGTTTCCGAAAGTTCTTGCAATGCTTTCAAGGTAAGCTTTGTTGTCAGACATATCATTATAGTCCGGGAATGTTCTCTGAGCCGCAATATAAGTAAGCGCTAAAATACTTCCCCATTCGTTCATACAGTCTTTTTCCCAAGCCACTCTCATTACTTTGTGGAAAGAAACCGCAGAGATATCCCAGCCTTTTTCCAACCAGTCGTAGTTCATTTCTGTATAATGTTTTCCTTTTCTCACGTTGATGGACATTCCGATAGAGTGAAGGATGAAATCGATTTTACCGAATTTGGCAACAGCAGCATCAAAAAGCTTTTCAAGATCCTCGATAGAAGTAGCATCTGCACCAATTACTTCAGATCCTGTTTTCTCTGCTAAACCGTTAAGTTCTCCCATTCTCAAAGCAATAGGAGCATTAGACAAAATAAATTCAGCACCTTCTTCATGACATCTTTCTGCAACTTTCCATGCGATCGATTGTTCATTAAGGGCTCCAAAAATAATTCCCTTTTTGCCTTTAAGTAAACCGTATGACATAATTTTTTAATGTTTATTATTATACAAATGTAACAATATTTGTGTTTAGTACATAATAAAAAACGGAGCCTTCTGTAAAAAGACTCCGTTTTTCTTGAAAATATTTATATGACTGAAATTTTAATTCGTTTTCTTATTCCATTCTGCTTTTACATCTTCTGCTGCATCCTTCGTTTTTTCCCATGCATCATTGGCTTTATCTTTAACATCATCCCATGCATCAGCAAAATTATTTTTTACTCTGTCCAGCCAGTCTTCATGTTTTGCTTCCTCATCATTATTTCTTTTTTCATTAATATAATCTTTGGCTCTGTCTGCCAACTCCTCTACCTTCCATTTTGCATTATCTGCCGCATCCTTTAAAGAGTTTTTTGTGTTATCTACTGCGTTTTCTGCTTTGTTGTATTCTGAATTGTTCATAATGTGATATTTTGTTTGTGTGATTATGATTAAACAAGAACCATTCCTAAAATTTTTTCTGATTGTTAAAATTTTCATAAACTTTTATTTCGGGGGAGGAAACGGTTTTAGAATTATTCTTTAATATTTACAGTATATATTACACCAGATTTATATCTACTGAAATCATCATTTTAATAGTTAAAATGAAACTTTGAAAAACTACTCTCATATTATCTATTATGCTCCCATAAATTTTTATTTTTAATAATTCAATGATTTGAGGTCTTTTGTTTTTTCGTTATTAAGTTCATAAATAATTAATATTTATATTTTCTATTTTATTACAATTATTGTATTTTAACACGTTATATACCCCTGAAACCATCAATGTTTATCTCTGTTTTTCTTCAATAAGCAGTGATAAATTGTGCTTTATTCATTTTTTCGTGATATTTTTTATTGATAGGTAAATTTTTAAAAAAAGGATAAAATTATAAAAACACTGTTTTACTGTAATTTAAAGCCGATTTTGTATAGAATAAATTCTATGTTTTTGATCATTAAACAGTGATTAATAGGTGTATTTATTGCAAATTATTCACTTGTTGGTGTTAAATTGTAGAATTATTAAAAAAAATGAGGTTTTATTAAAAATTATTATATTTGCATTATCAAACTGATAGCTATTTAATAAACTAGAAATGCAAAAACAGACGAAACTTCAAATACTTATTACAGCTTTACTTTTTTCAGGCTTTACTTTTACATCAGCTCAGGTTGGGATAGGTACCTCATCGCCTAATCCTTCGGCTATGCTTGAAATTAATTCCGCTAATAAAGGAGTACTTTTTCCAAGTGTCTCTTTGGATTCCGAAACCGATAACATTACCATTCCTTCACCTGCCGAAGGATTAATAGTCTGGAACAACGGACAGGCAGGATTGGTAGAAACTGGATTCTTTTACTGGAACAATGCAAAATGGAATATGCTTTCCGTAGAAGGAAGTCAGGTAACCCCAGTTGTTCCCGGAGGAGGCGGAACTACATCAGGCTGGAATGATTCCGCAACGAACAGTGGAACCAATGCAGGAGCGAATACTGCTCTCGCTTTAGGAACCAATACCTACGATGACCTTATTTTTAAAGTGAATTCTGTAAAAATGGGAAGACTGGGTGTAGATAATTCCGTAAGTTTAGGACCAATGGCAAACGCCGGACAGAACGGCATTTCAATCGGAACTTCAAGTTCTGCTTTTCAGGGAGTTTCTATCGGAAATGAAGCTTCTGTAGGTGCAAATGACGGTTTGGCAGTAGGAAACAAAGCAACAGCAGCGGCATTCAAATCAAATGCAATCGGCTATAATGCCAAAACCAATAAAAATGAATCCACAGCAATCGGGAATAATTCTTTAGCAGACGGATTTCAGTCTACCGCAATCGGATATAACTCAAAAACAACAGCCAACGAATCTTCCGCATTGGGAAACAATTCATTCGCGGCAGGATTTCAATCATTAGCATTAGGTTACAATGCGAAAACAAATTCCAACAGTGAAACTGCGGTTGGATTCAATACGGTAACAAACGGACAGAATTCCACAGCGATAGGTTCCGGCGCTTCTGCAACAGGACAAAATTCCACAGCAATCGGTTACAACACGACGACAAGCCAGTATAATGCTATATCGATCGGAAATAGCAGCGCAAACGTAGGAATAGGAACAAGTACACCGAATACGACAGCAAGATTAGACGTTAACGGGCAATATAAGCTTGGAAGCAAAGGAACCGTTAACAAAAACCAGATCAGTTTTGAGGTTTGGCCGGGTGTTTCCGTTAATAATCTTCCTTCAGGAAAATCCACAACAATGGATATTGCGATTCCGGCAGCTATGGTTCCGACTTCAACAAGAGCGACGATTGTAGTAACTCCGGCTTCGGATTTTGCAGGTAATGCAACTTTCTCAATTTCGAATCCGAGAATGACTTCTACTTCAAATATTACCATCAATCTTACGAATATTTCAGGAAATGCAGAAAGTTTATACTCTGCGCATTTCTATGTAACGATTAATGAATTTTAATAGAATTGATAAAATAGTATAATGCGTCACTTCAGGACAGATTAATCAATCTTCAGGAAGTTTAATTTAATGGTTATAAAGAAAGGATCTCGCTTATGAGATCCTTTTGATTTATTAATGTTGAATGTATAATTATTTGATGATTCTTTCCAATACCCACTCAATAAGGTTTTTCTCAGAAGCATGATGATCTGCGGAGAATTCTCCACGTCTTCTGTTGGCAATCACGTTATTTACAGTAATTGCTTTGTGACCTAAAAGTTTGGATAAAGCATAGATTGCGGAAGTTTCCATTTCGAAATTGGTTATGCCAAGATCATTCAGCTTTTCTAAAAACTGATCGTCCACTGCTTTTAAACGCAACTGTCTTCCCTGTGGAGCATAAAAACCAGGGAAAGTAGCGGTGTTTCCGTGATATTTTGCATCCTTGTACAATGCTCCCAATTCTTCTGCCCAGTCTGCAAAATAAAGCATCGGTTTAATTTTCGGATAAGGGAATTTTTCCATGAAATTTCTTGAAAATTCATTTTCAAACGCATAATCCTGATAAAAATGCATTAAGCCGTCCAAGCCCACAACATTTTGTGTAACCAGCATATTGTCTACCTGAACCTCTGGATTCACACTTCCGCAGGTTCCCATTCTGAATAACTGTAAGGCAGAATGTTCCGTTTTAAACTCTTTATTTTTAAGATCGATATTTACCAGTGCATCAAGCTCGTTCATCACAATGTCAATATTCTCAGTCCCGATTCCGGTAGACATTACAGTGATTCTTTCGCCTCTTAACGTTCCTGTATGCGTGTAAAATTCTCTTTTATTTTTCTTTACTTCTACTTTATCAAAATATTTTGAAACCTTCGCAACACGATCCGGATCGCCAACAAGAATAATTTTTTCGGCAATATCTTCAGGTAAAAGGTTCAGGTGATAAACACTTCCGTCTTCGTTCAGAACAAGTTCTGAAGCAGCAAGTTTATTCAGCATAAATTCGTTTTTATAGTTTAATACATTGAAATTGTGATTGATTGTTGTCAATCTTTAAAAATCTTCTCCAAGATCCTCATCATTATTTTTAGAATGTCAATATTGGAAATTGACTGCTCGGTAATGAATTTGATTTCGGGGTTTAAAATTAATAAAAAATACCCGAATAGAGATGTAAACATTATTTAATTCAGATTTAAAATTGTGGTAACGTCCGAATTGTGCGCTATTAATAGATTTGCGCAAAAAATTTCATGAGATTTTATTCCTTTGCTGCTGTACTTTTTCTGCTTGTTTTTTCTGCAATGTCTTTCAATCCGGTTGATAAAGGAGTGAAAAGTGAAGATACATTCATCAACAATGGTTTATCGGAATTCAAAAATAAACTTGAAAACTTAAAATTGGATGCCAAAAGTTTTTCGGAAGATAAAATTTCCCTTGAAGAACTTCAGAAGTCATTAAAAAATACCAGAAATTCTTTCAAGGAAATCGAGTTTTACGTTGCGTATCACTATCCTGAATTTACAAAAACCCACCTCAACGCAGCACCGCTTTTCCATATTGAAGCAGCGGGAACTTCCGCTTATACACTTCCTCCGGAAGGATTACAGGTTTTGGACGAAATGATATTCTCGGATGAAGCACTTGAAAAAAAGGATGATATTAAAACAATTGCAGATTTTTTATACAACAGCTACGCGAGTTTTTATTTAAGTACCGTAAAAAATGGTTTAAGCAAAGGAAATAATAAAACATTACATTTAAGAATCGAGCTGATCAGGATTTACACTTTAGGCGTTACAGGTTTCGATACTCCGGGTTCGCTGAATGTTTCCGATGAAACCGTTCATGCTTTTTCAGGGATGCAAAAATATCTTCATGATGATCCTTACTTCAAAAACTATAATATTCAGAAAGCCAATGAAATATTAACGGACGGAATTAATTATCTGACAAAAAATACAGATTTTGAAACGTTCGACAGGATTGAGTTTTATAAAAAATACATTCAGCCTTTATACGAAGAATTCGGAAGCTGGGACGGAAGAACGGATGATCTGAAAGAATTTTCGGGTTGGAATGTCGGAAACAAGAACTTTTTCAGCAGCGATTTTCTGGATCCCTATTTTTATACATTATTAAAAAAAGAAGAAGATAACGGAGATTTAAGAAAATTAGGAAAAGAAATTTTTTATGACCAGAATGTGAGTAACAACGGAAAAATGAGTTGTGCAACCTGCCATTTGCCGGAAAATGCGTTCACCGATTTAAAAGCAAAGTCTCCGAGTAATGTAGAGGGAAAAACCGTGCTGAGAAATTCTCCGTCTTTGTACAATGCTGTTTTTGCCAAAAGATTTTTCTATGATCTAAGAGCGTTTTATCTGGAGCAGCAGGCAGAACACGTCATTTATAATAAAGATGAATTCAATACAAGCTATGAAAGCATCATTAAAAAATTAAAAACAAAACCGGAATACAGAAAAGCCTTTAAAGCTGCTTTTAAGAATGGTGAAATCAATAAAGAAAACTTTTCCAAAGCTTTGAGTTCCTATGTGGCTTCGTTATATTCTTATGAAAGTGATTTTGATCGGTTCATGAGAAACGAAAGAGAAATTTCATCGGATGCCAAGAAAGGATTTAATCTCTTTATGGGAAAAGCAAATTGTGCAACCTGCCATTTTGCACCGAACTTTTCAGGTCTGGTTCCGCCGTTCTTTAATGAAAACGAATCTGAAGTTTTAGGAGTTACGGCAAAACCAATCAGCCAGAAACCTTTGGAATTAGATGCAGATCAGGGAAGAATAAACAGTCCTGTGAAAAAGGAAAATTCATGGATCTATGAAAAGTCTTTTAAAACAGTAACGGTAAGAAATGCAGCTCTGACGAAACCTTATTTTCACAACGGTGCTTTTAATACTCTGGAAGAAGTTATGGATTTTTACAACGAAGGAGGAGGAGAAGGTCTTAGCTTACAGGTGAAAAATCAGACGCTGGCTTCGGATAAGCTGAATTTAAGTCAAACAGAGATTAAACAGATTATTGCGTTTTTGAATTCTCTCACGGATGTAAGCCGAAAATAGTTAATGATCAATGAAATATTCAACAGTTTAAGTACCACATTGATAAAATTTGTAGATAAAGTTTTATTAAAATGACTATATTGCGCCGAGAATAAAACGTAAAACTTAGCTTTTCCATATCTGTAAAACAGGACAGATTATTTAAGCTAAAACAATACGATTAATAAAACTATTTACCTAAAAACTCAAATTTATATTCATGAAGTACGTTATCATTTTTGCAGCGATTCTTGCTGTGCTTATTATTTACACGGTAATTTCCAGCCGAAAAAGTTTAAAAAATGCTCCCGGAAGATTAATCAATGCCAGAAAACTGTATGCTGATGGTGATTATAATGCCGCTTTAAAAGAATTAAGAGAAGCTTTTGTTGTTCCTTTCGGAGATAAAGTAACCTTAGAATACAGAACTCATGTTTTAGCTGTTTTAGATCTTTTAACAGAAATTTTAAACGGAATGAACGTTAAAGCCGATAAATTAACCGCCAAATTATACAAGCGACTGAATGAAGCTACGGGAACGATTCAGATTGAAGAATATTTGCTAAAACCGATCAATAATTTCTTCGAAAATACAGAATCTGATGAAAAACTGGCGGAATTTCTGAAAAAAGCAGCAATGTCGGGTGAAATTGGTGTTGTTTACAGTGACGATAATTCCGGTCCGGATATCAGCAACAGAACGAATGAATTTATCAACCGCGGCGGGAAATTTTTGATGAAAGGAGAATATCAGAACGCAATTGATGTTTATAATGAAGCGCTTACCCAAAGCTGGGATCAGCAGGATGAAGCTTTTCTGTACGATCAGTTAGCATCATGTCATTTAATGAATAAAGATATTGCAGCAGCGGAAGCAAATTACCAGAAAAGTATTAGTATCAAACCGTACTATACCAATATGTGGAACTACTGCGACTTTTTAATTTACAACAAGCGAAAAGCCGATGCGGAAACACAGATGTCACAGCTTGCTGCGTTGATTAAGACAAAATCTGACCAGAAAGATTACGACAGTCTGTTCAAAAAATGGTACAGCCTGTCTTAGAATACTTAAAGAAATTGAATTACAAAGTCATATATTTTTATATGGCTTTTTTTGTTTTTATAAGTTCCGACTTAACATAAAATTCATGTAATTAACATTCGGTTTTCCATTAATTAATATTTTCGAATATTTATTTAAAATCCTATTAACAGGGACTTTGCTTCAATCCGGTAGTTTTGCACTGTCTAATAAATCGAAATTTTAAAATGAAAAGAAAACTACTAACAGTTGCAGCTCTTGCAATGGTCGCGGGTTCGTTACTGAACGCACAGACTTTTATTTTTAATAAAAATTCCGCATGGAAATACAACGATAGCAATACTGCTTTGGCATCCCAATGGAAAACAGCAACTTATGATGTTTCCACATGGTCTCAGGGAAACGGACCGCTTGGTTATGGTGATCCTGTAACAACTACAACGGCTACAGGACTTATCACGGCTTATTTTGCAAAAGATTTTACCGTAAACTTAAACGATCTTTCTTCCACTATGGAATTAGGAGTGATGAGAGACGACGGAATCGTAGTTTATCTTAATGGAGAAGAAGTCGTAAGAGACAATATGCCTTCCGGAACAATCGATTTCAATACACTATCAAGTACAACAATCGATGGAGCGGCAGAAAGTGTTTATAATGTTTTTTCTATTCCAAAATCCAAATTTGTTAACGGAAACAACAGAATCTCTATTGAATTGCACAACAGAGGAGCTTCAAGTTCAGATTTAAGAATTGATGCTTATCTTAAAACAACTTCAACCGTAACTCCGGTTCCTTGTAACGCCAATCACATCAGTTGTTTTACTTCCATCGTTCCTACCGCACAGACAAATAAACTGATTATTCCGACAGAACATAAATATCAATTAATCCTAAAAGAGGGTGATAACTACACAGAAGGAGGAGGTTTAGTAGGAGGACAAAACGATTTCACAGCTTATGTTCCGAAAAATGCAAGCAGTACCAATGGATATCTTTCTGTAAACCACGAAACAAATCCGGGAGGAGTTACCATGGCAGAAATCAATTATAATGCTACTACAAAACTTTGGCAGTTGTCCCGATCAAGAGCAGTGAGCTTTTCGGCTCCGAGTCTGGTTCAGACCATCAGAAACTGTTCGGGAGGAGTTACTCCGTGGGGAACGGTAGTAACTGCGGAAGAGCAGACCACTTCAAGCGATGTTAATGCAGACGGAATGAAAGATTACGGATGGCTGGTAGAAATAGATCCGGCAACCGCTCAGGTCATTTCCCAGAATACAGACGGATCTAAAGGAAAACTTTGGCAGATGGGAATCATGAATCACGAAAACGTAGTGATAAACAATACAGGAACAATCGCTTATTATGGTGAAGACGGCGGAACACACATGGTTTACAAATATGTCATGGATACTCCGAACAATCTTTCTTCCGGAAATCTTTATGTGCTGAAACTGGATCAGGGATTAAGCGGAGGAGATCCTGTTGCAACAACCGCAACGTGGATTCAGGTTCCTAATAAAACAAAAGCAGACCAGAATAACACTACCGCTTTGGCACAGTCTCTTGGCGGAACGTCTTTCAACGGAATCGAAGATGTGGATATCAGTCCGCTTGACGGAAAAATCTATTTTACGGCAAAAGGTCTTAATAAAGTGTACCGATTAAAAGATGACGGAGTCACAGCTTCTCAGGTGGAAACTTTCGTAGGGGGTCTTACGACGAACTATTCTTTCGACACAGCGCAGGGAACAAAAACCGAAGCTTGGGGAGACGGAAACGACAATCTTACGTTCGATGAGCTTGGAAATCTTTGGGTGCTTCAGGATGGTGGTAAAAACTACATCTGGGTAATTGCTCCGGATCATACTCAGGCAAATCCGAAAGTGAAACTATTCGCATCGATGCCTGCAGGATCGGAGCCGACCGGACTTACTTTCACGCCGGATCACAAATTCGGATTCTTCTCCGTACAGCATCCGGATTCTACGATTTCAACTGATATTGATGCGACTGGAAATACGATTGATTACAGAGGAAAATCGGCAACTGTTGTTATCGCTCTTAAAAACAATTTAGGAACTACAGGTTCATTAGGAACAATTGATGCGCAGACAGAAAATACAGTAACTGTTGCTCCGAACCCGACTTCAGGATTGGTGAAGATCAATTCTCCGAAAGGGTTGAAAAATATTATGGTAACAGCGTACAGTATCGATGGTAAGATTGTTTTCACCCAGAAATATTCAGGATTGAATAAAGTTTTAGACTTAGACTTTACAAGACAGCTTGAATCTTCAAGAGTACTGGTTTTAAACATCGAAGCGGAAGGAGGATTCCAGCAGACGGTAAAATTGCTTAAAAAATAAATTATTAATATTTACATAACTGCCGGTGATGATATATTGCCGGTAGTTTTTTATTTGTATGAAAAAGCTCTTTTTTTCTATTTCATTTTTAATACTTTCACAGGCAAAAGCACAGATTGATCCTGTAAAATATCCGACGTATACCAATGTGGATGACGCAATAAAAAGCGGACAAACCATTTACAGTGTGAGTTTCAGAGGAAAAACCATGTTCAATCTTCCGGTTGAAATCCAAAAGTTAAAATCCATCTTTTTCCTGAATTTAATGGAAAACAGGTTTGAGAAAATGGATGAGTCAATTTTCAGGCTGAAAGAACTTACCATTTTAAACTTAAACGAAAACAGCATCAAATATATTCCGGACGAAATCGCAGAACTTCAGAAACTGGAAAGTTTTTCTATTAATTTAAATAGTTTAACGAAGATAAACCCGAATTTGGCAAAACTTCAGAAATTAAAGGTGATCCATCTTGATGCCAATAATCTGAATGTTTTTCCGGAAGCTTTATTAAGAATTCCGAGTCTGGAGGAAATTAATTTGCAGGGAAATCAGATCAGTTTTATTGCTAAAGATTTAGATCAGATTAAAAACCTGAAATCATTAAATCTGGCTTCCAATCAAATTAACGATTTGGGAGATTTAAAATTCCCTAAAGACTTAAAATATATAGAGTTACAGCAGAATTCAATTTCAAAACTTCCCGATGGATTATTTCAATCCGGGAATCTGGAGTTTTTAAACGTAAGCCAAAACCATATCAAAGAAATTTCGCCCAAAGTAAAAGGACTGAAAAATATAGTAAGCATGAATTTAGCAAACAATCAGCTAAAAGACCTTCCCTCCGAGTTTTCTCAACTGAAGAATCTTAAAACACTGATCTTAACAGGCAATCCGATGGAAAAATCAACCATCGAAAAGTTAAAAACCATGATGCCGCAAACACAGATTTATTTTTAAAAATCTTAAAATTATAACGTAACATTTGCAAGGCTTCTACTATCATTTGCTGAACGAAGTGCCATTGCGAACGAGAATATTTTCAGGTAAGATTATAAAACTTTCGCGGTCATAGCGTTTGAAGAATTTAAAATTAAAAACTATCCGCCAACTCTTTTCGTTTTATAGCCCATTTCTTTAAGGATATTCATAATCTTATCACGGTTATCTCCCTGAATGATAATTGTTCCATCCTTTTCAGAACCACCGATTCCCAGTGTGGTTTTTATCTTTTTTGAAATGTTTTTAAGTTCTTCCTCGCTTCCTTCCCAGCCTTCAACAATCGTTACGGGCTTTCCGTTTCTGCCTTTTTTCTCAAATTTACACACCAAAGGTTCCTTTTGTCTGAACTGTTCTTCAGGCATCTCAAAATCCTGCTCTTCATGATCAGGAAAAAGGTTTTTCAGTTGATCTCTTAAATCCATACAGCAAAATTAATAAAATATTTACTTTTTTGCTATTAACTAAAAAGTAAAATACGTTTATACTAAAAACAAATTTTAAACAAAATTTAAGTCCGTCAATTGTTGATTTCATTTCAAAATAAATAAATTTGTAGGACAAAAGTTTATACAAAATGTCGAAAAAAGCAATATTAGCGATCCTTGACGGATGGGGATTGGGAATGAATCCGGACGTTTCAGCCATTGATAAAGCAAACACTCCTTTTATAGATAACTGTCTTAAAAATTTTCCGCATACAACACTCGAAGCGAGTGGTTTAGCAGTTGGACTTCCTGCAGGACAGATGGGAAATTCCGAAGTTGGACACATGAATTTAGGAGCAGGAAGAGTGGTGTACCAGAATCTGGTAAAGCTGAACATGGCAGTCGAAAACGGATCTTTAGGACAGCAGAAAGTCATTCAGGATGCTTTTGATTATGCTAAAAAAGAAAATAAAAAAGTACATTTCATCGGTTTGGTTTCCAATGGAGGAGTACATTCACATATCAACCATTTAAAAGGACTTTTAACGGCAGCTCACGAATTCGGACTGAATGAAAATGTTTTCGTTCATGCCTTTACAGACGGGCGCGACTGCGATCCGCTTTCAGGAAAAGGGTTTATCGAAGAACTTCAGGATCACATGGAAAAAACGGTAGGAAAACTGGCAACCGTAGTCGGAAGATATTATGCCATGGATCGTGATAAAAGATGGGAGCGTGTAAAACTCGCTTATGATGCGATGGTAGAAGGAGTGGGAGAACAGTCGACGGATGCATTGGCTTCAATTCAGAAATCATATGATAATAGTGTAACGGATGAATTTATAAAGCCTATTATCATGATAGATTCCACGCAGACAGGAAATGTGGTTCCGATTGCTAAAATAACAGATCAGGATGTGGTGATCTGCTTCAATTTCCGTACAGACAGAGGTCGTGAGATCACGGAAGTACTTTCTCAGAAAGATTTCCCGGAGTTTTTTATGAGAAAACTGCCGCTTTACTATGTTACTTTAACAAACTATGATAAAACGTTCCAGAACGTTCATGTAGTTTTCGATGAAGAAGTTTTGCACGAAACGATGGGCGAGATTTTAGAAAAAAATCATAAGACGCAGATCCGAATTGCGGAAACAGAAAAATATCCTCACGTTACCTTTTTCTTTTCAGGAGGGAGAGAAGCTGAATTTGTGGGCGAAAAAAGATTGCTTTGCCCAAGTCCAAAAGATGTTCCGACCTACGATTTAAAACCCGAAATGTCAGCATACGATATTACCAACGCGATTGTTCCCGAGCTGGAAAACGAAACCGCGGATTTTATCTGTCTGAATTTTGCAAACACAGATATGGTAGGTCATACCGGAGTTTTTGAAGCAGCCGTTAAAGCAGCCGAAACCGTAGATCAATGCATTGAAAAAGTGGCAACTACAGCTTACGAGCACGGTTATGCTGTTTTCATTTTGGCAGATCACGGAAATTCTGATGTGATGATTAATCCGGACGGAACCCCAAATACACAGCATTCCACCAATCTGGTTCCTTTCATCGTAATGGACAAAGATCAGGCATGGAATCTTAAGCCCGGAAAATTGGGCGATGTGGCACCTACGATCTTAAAAGTGATGGGAGTGGAAATTCCTGAGATTATGACAGGCGATATTTTAGTCAGCTAAAAGATAAAAGTTTTAAAGAATGAAATCATTGTTAAATGTGACAGACTTTTCAAACTTAAAAAAGGACAGTAGAAAAAATCCTAACGAACTTTAATCTAAAATATTATTTAAAATTCAGAAATAATAAAGATAAAATGCCGTTATTATTTACATAGCGGTATTTTTTTATGACTAATATCAGAAATAATTAACAAAATATTATGTCCTAAATAATAAATAAAACTATAAATTTGCAGTTTAATCTAAATTCTAAAAATGTATCAAAAGCTTGTAAGGAAAGAAGTAATGGGAATTTTGGAAAAGGAGGTAGGTTCTTTTCTGAATAAATTTTTAACGCCAATCGAGAAAATCTGGCAGCCTTCCGATTATCTTCCGGATCCGTCGAGTGAAGATTTCAAACATGATTTAGAAGAAATACAGACTTTCGCACGCGAGATGCCTTATGATCTTTTCGTAACGCTTATCGGCGACTGTATCACAGAAGAAGCTTTGCCTTCTTACGAGTCCTGGTTAATGGGAGTAGACGGAGTAGATCAGGAGCAGAAAGAAATTGGCTGGGCAAACTGGGTAAGAGCGTGGACTGCTGAAGAAAACAGACACGGAGATCTTTTAAGCAAATATCTTTACCTGTGCGGAAGAGTGAACATGAGAGAAGTTGAGGTTACCACTCAATATCTTATTAATGACGGTTTCGATCTGGGAACAAGCATGGATCCTTACAGAAACTTCATCTATACAAGTTTTCAGGAAACTGCGACCAACATTTCTCACCGAAGAGTAGGAACTCTTGCAAAACAGTCCGGAAACGGAAAATTAGCTAAAATGTGCGGAGTAATTGCGGCGGATGAAGCAAGACACGCGAAAGCTTACAAACATTTTGTAGAAAAAATCCTTGAGATCGATCCTTCGGAAATGATTCTTGCTTTTGAAGACATGATGCGTAAAAAGATCGTAATGCCCGCTCACATGATGAGACAGTCCGGACAAAAAGCAGGAGAACTTTGGGGACATTTCTCAGACGCTGCGCAAAGATGCATGGTGTATACAGGACAGGATTACATCAATATCCTTAAAGACCTTCTGGACGAATGGAAAATCGAACACGTAAAAGGTCTTAATGAAAAAGCTGAAAAAGCACAGGAATATTTAATGAAACTTCCTGCGAGACTTCAGAAAATCACGGACAGAATTTCAACGCCGGATCTTCAGTTTCAGTTCAGTTGGGTGAAAAGTTAGTTCTATAATTGGATAAATTATAAAGTAGGAGTGCTAAGTGTTTTTAGCACTCTTTTTATTTTGTATCTTTGCATTTCTAAATCTTAAATATAATGATGAATAATAAGAAAATTGCTGTTGATTTCGACGGAACCATTGTAGACGATGCGTACCCAGGAATCGGCAAGGCAAAGGTTTTTGCTTTCGAGACACTTAGAAGACTTCAGGCAGAGGGGTTCAGATTGATTCTGTGGACATACAGACACGGAAAAACATTAGATGAAGCAGTAGAATTCTGCAGAAAAAACGGGATTGAATTTTATGCAGTCAATTCAAGTTTTGAAGGAGAAGTTTTCGATCCGGAAACACAATCCAGAAAGCTGGATGCAGATTGGTTTATTGATGACCGAAATCTGGGAGGTTTTCCGGGATGGGGCGAAATTTACAATATTATTCAGGAAAGAATAGAATTCCGTGTGGAAGGAAAAGAGGTTTTAGCCTATTCAAAATTAAAAAAAGAAAAGAAAAAAGGATTATTCTGGTAGAATTTAGAAATTAGAAGGCAGGTGTTAGAAATTAGTCTGAGATCACTTTTAATTATTTATCAGAAAAGTAAGATGTTTAGAATGAGAAAATTTATTCATTAAGTTGTAAATCTAATTTCTGGCATCTAATATCTAACATCTATATAAACAATGATTCAATTAAAAACAATAGACGAACTACGTCTTATGAAAGAAAGTGCCCGTTTGGTTTCCAGAACATTAGGAATGTTGGCGAAAGAAATCAAACCTGGGATTACCACTTTATATCTGGATAAATTAGCACACGATTTCATTAAGGATCACGGTGCTGAACCTGCATTTTTAGGATATGGAGGATTTCCGTACTCTTTGTGTATTTCTCCGAATGAGCAGGTGGTTCACGGTTTTCCGAGTAAAGAAGAAATTAAAGAAGGAGATGTGCTTTCGGTAGACTGTGGTGCAGTTCTGAACGGTTTTGTGGGAGATCATGCCTATACTTTTGAGATCGGGGAAGTAAAACCTGAAACCAAAAAACTTTTAAAAGTAGCTAAAGAATCTCTTTATAAAGGAATTGAGCAATGCGTAAGAGGAAAGAGAATCGGGGATATTTCCCACGCTATTCAGGCGCACTGTGAAAAAGAAGGATAT
Organism: Chryseobacterium sp. C2(2020); assembly: GCF_014218915.1. Classification (NCBI taxonomy): domain Bacteria; kingdom Pseudomonadati; phylum Bacteroidota; class Flavobacteriia; order Flavobacteriales; family Weeksellaceae; genus Chryseobacterium; species Chryseobacterium sp. C2(2020). Next base: position 60,206 of record NZ_JACLCT010000012.1, on the reverse strand, counting down.
GGTGTTGTAAGAGAATTGGTAGGTCATGGTGTCGGAAGACAGATGCACGAAGATCCGCAGGTTCCGAATTACGGAAGACAGGGCAGTGGAAAAGTAATTAAAGACGGATTAACGATTGCAATCGAACCCATGATTAATCTGGGAACTGAAAAAGTGAAGTTTCATAATGATGGATGGACGGTGACAACATTAGACAATCAGCCTTCTGCGCACTTCGAGCACGATGTTGCGGTAGTCAACGGAAAACCGGTGCTGCTTTCAACATTCCAGTACATTTATGAAGCTTTGGGAATTGTAAGCGATGAAGAAAAAGCCTTCCAATTGGATTTTTAATGAAAAAAGTAACTAAACTTTTACTGAATAAAATTCCGCGTCCGATGCTTATTAAAATGAGCATTTGGGCACGACCGCTTATCTATCAGTTTTTTAAAGGCGATACGTTTTTTGATCCTATTGACGGAAAATCTTACCGTAAATTTCTTCCTTACGGATACGGAAGTCAGCGTGAAAACGCCTTGTCTCCCGGAACGTTGAGTCTGGAAAGACATCGCCAGATGTGGCTTTACCTGCAAAATGAGACCGATTTTTTCATTAAAAATTACAAAGTTCTGCATATTGCTCCGGAGCAGGAATTCCTTCGAAAGTTTAAAAGAATGAAAAACTTAAACTACATTTCTGCCGATCTTTTTTCGCCGATTGTAGATGTAAAAGCAGACATTCTTGATCTTCCTTTTGAAAATGAAAGCTTTGATATTATTTTTTGCAACCACGTTCTGGAACATATTGAAGATGATGCAAAAGCGATGAGCGAACTATACCGTGTTTTAAGACCGGGAGGTTGGGGAATTCTTCAGGTTCCGATGAAAAATTCTCTGGAAAAAACGTACGAAGATTTTACGATTAAAGATCCGAAAGAACGTCAGAAGCATTTCGGGCAGTACGATCACGTTCGCTGGTACGGAATGGATTATTTCGACCGACTGAAAAAAGCTGGATTTGAAACGGATATTAATTTTTATTCTAAACAGTTTACCCAGGAGGAAATAAAAAAATACGGGCTCAGAGAAAATGAAATTCTGCCTTTGGTATATAAAAAATAACAAAAACGTCTTCATTGCGAAGACGTTTTTGCTGTATTAATGATAACAAACAATTTATTCTTTAATAAACTTCAAAGGTTTTTGTCCTTCAATCATTAAAATATATTGTCCTTTTTCAAAATTTTGAGTGTCAATTTTTACTTTTTTATCGGATGTCTTACCTTCATACATCATTTGTCCAAGCATATTGAAAACCTTTACAGGAAGATCATTTTCCAGATTTATCACAATTAAATTATCCTTTACAGGATTTTGAAAAGAAAAGGTTGCTTTGAGGGTATTCTCTTTTGTAGATAAAATGGAACTGTTGTAATAGATTTTATTACCATTAGAAGGATTTGTTATGATTAAAGTCTTTCCTGAACCATTGGGAATCACCTGATAATTATAAACCTGACCAATTGCCGGATTAACGTAAAAATCACAGTTTTTTTGATCATATCCTTGTACAGCCGTCAAATTATTTCCCCAGTAATCTGCCAACGTACATCCTGCAGAATTGTTTTTAATAAAGGAATCATCTATCGTAGAAAAGGTAAGCGGTATTCCGGAAACATTAAAATACTTTGAAGTAAAAACGTTACTTCCGGATGAATTTGAAAATGTAGAAGGCTGAAGAGACTGATCCATAGTCGGCGTAACAATGGTCTGTCCGCTAATGGTCATTTGTGAAATATACCAGTTTGTATTAAACAGTTGGGAACTATTCTGTGCAAAGATAAGACTGCTTGTAAATAACAATAGTAAAGTTTTTTTCATGGTTGAAATTTTTTCAAAGATAATTAAAATTATAAACTTTCTGTAATAAAAAAACCGCTTTCAAATTCTGAAAACGGCTCTGCTATAAAGCATTTAACAAGATTATAAATTTTTCTTTAATTTTTTAATGTGCAGAAACAGCTTTCAGTCCAACCACAGATCCTATTAAAGTTACAATAAAGAAAATTCTCCAGAAGCTTACCGGATCTTTAAAAAAGAAAATTCCCATTAAAACAGTTCCTACCGCTCCAATTCCTGTCCAGACGGCATAAGCGGTTCCAATAGGTAAGGTTTGGGTGGCTTTAATCAGTAAAAGCATACTTACCGTTAAAGAGATCAGAAAACCTGCAAACCAAAAGTACATTGTTGTTCCGCTTGTTTCTTTTACTTTTCCCAAACATGAAGCAAAGGCAACTTCAAATAGTCCTGCAATAATCAAGATGATCCAATTCATTTTTCTGTAATTTTCAAATGCAAAGTTCCGTAATTTGGAAAGAATAAAATTTTACAATTGTTAAAAAATCTACTGTAAAGATTAAATTTCATCTATCCAAACCCTAAAACCCTCACACTCTCAAACCCTCGCATTCTCTCCAACTCCCAAACCCTCAAACGCTACAACCTAAAAAACACTACAACTTAATCTCCGCCCTTATTCTACTTAAGCTTACTTGCGAAATCCCTAAATAAGAAGCAATATGCCCAAGCTGAACCCTTCTGATGAGATCTGGCTTATTTTTAATTAAATCTTTATATCTTTCCAGAGCCGTTTTATACTGCCTTGAAATAATCAGTTCTTCGGTTTTTACCAGTTCTCTTTCTGCAAACTTTCTTCCCCAATTCGCTATATGAATATCCTCGTTGAATAATTTTTTAAGATGCTCTGTTTCCAGTTTGTAGAATTCGCAGTTTTCCAGCAATTCAATATTTTCGTATCCGGGATTATTTTCCACATAACTTTTCATGGAAACCACAGGTTCGCCCTCACTTCCGAACCAGAAGGTGATGTCTCTGTCTTCTGTAGATGCATACGCACGAACAATTCCTTTTTTCAACAGATAGATATGAGAAATTACTTTTTCAGCTTCCATCAGACAAAAATTCTTGGGATAAGAAACTTCTGTAATGTATTGTTTCAGTTTTATTTTTGAGATTTCGGGAAGTAAATAAATGCGGTCGAGAATTTCGTCAATTTCCATAATTAAGTCGTGGATAATTTGTCTAAAATATTGGTTTTAACAACAGAAAACAAGAAAATTATTCTCCTGTGTTTTGAATTAAATTAAAAATTAAGTAAATTTAGAAGGTAAAACGTTTAACCAAAATAACAGTCAGGAAGTAAACGATGATTGATATTGAATTGATATACCAATAATTTAAATTTGAAATTAATTTTAATTAATTGATTTTTAATGTTTTGGATTTTATTTTATTTCGGTTTCGAAAAACTGCCAATCTACAATTATTTTCAAAACGACCAAAAAAATCGTCTATTGTTTTTTATATTTTTTATGAAATATTTTTGCACCAAAGTCAGAAAATTATGAAAAGAGCTTCTATTAAAGACATAGCAAGAATTGCAGAAGTTTCTGTGGCTACTGTTTCCTATGTTCTCAATAAAAAAGAAGGAAGCAGAATTAGTGAAGCGACCAAAACCAGAATTCTTGACGTTGCAAAAAGCATCAATTATACCCCGAATAAAATTGCCAAAAGTCTGAAAATGAATAAGACCAAGCTGATCGGGTTGATTGTTGCAGATATTTCAAACGACTTTTACTCCAACATCGCAAGAAATATTGAAGATGAAGCCATGAAATTGGGATATACACTTCTGATCGGAAGCTGCGATGAAAATCCTGAAAAATTTAAAAAATTAACAGAGCTTTTCTCAGAACAGCAGGTTGACGGAATGATTATCGCTCCGGTTGTGGATTCGGATGAAGCCATCAATAAGCTCATTCAGGAAGAATATCCGATTGTAACCATCGACCGTTATCTTAAAAATGTAAGTTTACCGGGAGTAATGATCAATAATTCAGAAATTTCAGAACAGATCTGCGATCATCTGGTGAAAAAAGACTTTGATGAAATTATTTATGTAGGTTACAATACGGAACTTCCTCATTTGCTGGACAGACAGGATGGTTTTGACCAGAGAATTGCAAAATCTGATATTTCGGCGAAAAGAATTTTAATCGGAATTCATAATATTACGGAAGAAGTGCATCAGAAAATGCAGGAAAATCTGGATCTTTCCAAAAAAACGGCCATTTATTTTTCAAGTAATAAACTGGGAATTGCAGGACTCAGATATTTAATCGATCATAGTATCAGTGTTCCCGAACAGGTTTCATTGGTGGCGTTCGACGAAACAGAAGCCTATTATCTTTTCCCGACGGAAGTTTCATTTGTACAGCAGCCATTGTATGATATGGCAAGAGAATCGGTGAAACTTCTAGACAATCAGATTAATGATTACACAACAAACGGAAAAAGAGTAACCTTCCATGCTAAATTTATGGAAAGAAGCTCCGTAAAATAATAAAAAATGATAATGACAGAAGATGTAATGACGACAGAAAAAAAGCCTTATATTGTATGTTTCGGTGAAGTTTTGTGGGATATTTTCCCGGAAGGTTCAAGAGCAGGAGGTGCACCTTTTAATGTTGCCTATAATGTTCATAAAATGGGCATTGATGTAAAAATGCTGAGCAAAACAGGAAAGGATGAACTGGGAGAAAAATTAACCGATAAAATTAAAAGTTGGGGAATTACCACAGATTTTATTCAGGTAGATGAAGTTTTTCCTACGAGTACAGTAATCGCTAAAATTGATGAACACAATGAAGCGAGCTACGAAATCGTAGAAAATGTAGCATGGGATTTTATAGATTTCCTTCCTGAACACAAAGATTTGGTTGCCAATGCGGAAGCTTTTGTATTCGGAAGCCTTTCTGCCAGAAATGAAAAGACCAGAGAAACATTACTTCAACTGCTTGAATTAGCAAAATTGAAAATTTTTGATGTTAATTTCAGACCGCCTTTCATCGATTTTGAATTCATTAAAATATTGTTGAATAAAGCCGATATTGTAAAGATGAACAAAGCGGAAATGAAGCAGATTCTTGAATTTATTGGGGAAGAATATAGAAGTGAAGAAGAAAGTGTTTCGTTTATTCAGAAAAAATTTAAGGTTAATGAAATTATTTTAACCAAAGGAAGCAAAGGCGCGGGTTATTTTGTGGGAGATCAAAATTACAGTTTTCCTGCCGTTCCCATCACCATTGCAGATACAGTGGGAAGCGGTGACGCTTTTCTTGCCGGTTTTATTTCCAAAAGAATTCAGAATCAGGAGCCTGAAGAAATTATTAAGGAAGGAATTGCTTTAGGAGCTTTCATCACTTCAAAATCAGGAGCGTGTCCGGATTACAGTTATTCCGAATTTCAAAAATTTAAAGAATCAAAATTCTAATAAAAAATTAAAGACTTTTTCTGACCGGAAAAGTCTTTTTTGTCGGTAAAAGTTTCCAATTAATTCCAAAGACCGATTAAGTTTAGTAACTTTGCAAATCCTAATATAATTTTTATGCACAAAGCAGGATTTGTAAATATAGTCGGAAAGCCCAATGCCGGAAAATCTACCTTGTTGAATCAACTGATGGGAGAGAAACTGGCGATTGTAACCCAAAAGGCTCAGACAACACGACACAGAATTTTCGGAATTTATAACGAAGAAGACTTACAGATCGTATTTTCAGATACTCCCGGAGTTCTGGATCCGAAATACGGTTTACAGGAAAAAATGATGGATTTTGTAAAGGATTCTTTGCAGGATGCCGATGTTTTCCTTTTCATTGTGGATGTTACCGACAAAGCTGAACCTTCGGAATTTCTGATTGATAAGCTGAACAAAATTCCTGTGCCTGTTTTGCTTTTGCTGAATAAAGTAGACCAGACCAATCAGGAAGGTCTGGAAAAACTGGTAGAAACATGGCATGAGAGAATCCCGAAAGCGGAAATCCTGCCTATTTCTGCATTAAATGCTTTTAATACAGACATTATTTTACCAAAGCTTAAATCTTTACTACCGGAAAATCCGCCTTATTACGATAAAGATCAGTATACAGATAAGCCCGAAAGATTCTTTGTGAATGAGGCAATCCGTGAAAAAATCCTTTTGAATTACGAAAAAGAAATTCCGTATTCTGTGGAAGTGGTGACAGAGCAGTTCAAAGAAAAGGAAGGAATTATTTTCATCGATTCTATTATTTATGTGGAAAGAGATACCCAGAAAGGAATTATCATCGGACATAAAGGAGAAGCAATTAAAAAAGTAGGAACAGAATCCAGACTGGATCTTGAAAAATTCTTCAATAAAAGAATTCACCTGAATCTCTTTGTTAAAGTTAAAAAAGACTGGAGAAAAAACGACAGAGATTTGAAAAATTTCGGGTACAGATAGACTAAAAACCACCTAAAAGCCGTTCTATTAAGAGAATTTTCACTATCTTTAAATGTAAATTGCTTTTAATGAACTATTCGAACACAACAAATTCAGATTCTGTTTTAAAAGATGTTGCATTGCTTATCGTGCGGGTTTTCATTGGCTTTGCCATGCTCTCTCATGGTTTTCCGAAGCTTCAGATGCTTTTAGAAGGTAAATCAGATTTTTTTGATTTTTTAGGATTAGGATCACAGATCACTTTAGGTTTAACGGTTTTTGCAGAATTTGTCTGTTCAATTCTCCTTATTTTAGGATTATTTTCAAGAATTTCATTAGGATTTCTGATGTTTACCATGATTATTGCGGGTTTCGTAGTTCATGGAGCAGATCCTTTTGAAAAACGGGAAATGAGCCTTATTTATCTTTCCGTCTATCTTTTACTGATGGTTTTTGGAGCTGGAAAATTTTCTGTCGATTATATGATCGAGAAAAGGAAAAGAGCCAATGATTGGTAATGATTCTACAATATAAATTAAAAAGAGCAGTTGTTTTCAACCGCTCTTTTTTGTTTTTCTAAGGGTTGCAGGGAAGGTTGGAAGGAATGCAGCTCCATTTAGGAAGTTCACTCGTTTCATCGATTTTCATGCAGGATTTGTATCCTGAAGGACACTGCGGCGCATTTCCGCCATTCATGGCGCGAAGTTCTTTTCGCTCTAATTTTCTTAGATTTTTCATAATAATTCTGAATTTGATGAATACTAAAGATAGTATTATTTTGTTAAATCACGTAGAGGTGTTTTAATATATCCTTGCATATTCTCTAATTTTCATTAATTTCGTGGAAATTGAAATTATTATGAAGATAAGACTGACCATATGCCTTCTTGCGTTCCTCAATTTCTATGAAGCGCAGGAAAATATTACGTACCAAAAGCCGTCACCTGAAATCCTGAAACTGGCTGATTATGAAAGACCGCCAAGTGTTTTGATGAACAGTAAAAAAGACTGGATCGTTTTCACGTATCGCCCTACTTATAAAACACTGGAAGATTTAAGTCAGCAGGAAATGAAACTGGGAGGATTGAGAATAAATCCGGTAACCAATATTTCAAGTTCGGCAACGTATGCGAATAACCTGAAAGTGAGAAAAATGAACGATAAAACGGAAGTTCAGGTTAAAAATTTACCTTCCAATCCAAAAATCACCAATACTTCATTCTCTCCGGACGAAAAAAAACTGGCGTTTACCAATACCACCAATAAAGGTGTGGAGCTTTGGATTGTAGACCTTGAAACCGCTACCGCAAAGAAAATAACTTCAGACAATTTAAATGCAAATTTGGGAAGTCCTTACATCTGGTACAAAGATTCTCAGAATTTATTAATCAAAACCCTTCCGCAAAACAGACCTGCTTTAATAGATTCGAGCAAGGACCTTCCGACAGGTCCCATTGTTTCTACGGCAGACGGAAAAGTTTCGCAGAACAGAACGTATCAGGATCTTCTGAAAAATCCGCAGGATGAAAAGAATTTTGAGGTTTTAACCGCTTCAGAAATTTATAATGTTGATCTAAACGGAACTTTAAAGAAAGTAAAAGATCAGGATATGTATTCCGGATTAAGCTTTTCGCCGGACGGAAATTATCTGATGGCGACAACCATTAAAAAACCGTTTTCTTACATTGTTCCACTAAGCAGATTTCCGATGACCACTACGGTGTATGACATGAACGGAAATGTGGTGAAAGTTGTAAACGAAACACCTCTGAACGAAATTATGCCTAAAGGATTCTCTTCCGTAAGAACCGGAAAAAGAGATATGGGATGGAGAAGCGATATGCCTGCAACTTTGGTATATGCAGAAGCTCTGGACGGAGGAGATCAGTATAAAAATGCCGAATTCAGAGATGAAATTTTTACATGGGATGCTCCTTTCAGCAATGCTCCGAAATCATTCTTTAAAACAAAACAGAGATACGAAGATGTAAGCTGGACGAATGATCATTACGCCATTGTTTCCGAAGGTTGGTACGATACAAGAAATACAAAATCTTTCTTAGTTGATTTAAATAACGGAGAATCTAAAGTGATTGACGACAGAAATTATCAGGATGTGTACAGCGATCCCGGAAATTTCAACACCACAAAAAACCAGTACGGAAGATACGTTGTCGACATGAAAGGAGGAAAGTCTTACCTCATCGGAGCCGGATTTACAAAAGAAGGACAGCATCCTTTCATCGATGAGATGGATGTGAAAACCATGAAAAAGAAAAGACTGTATACTTCCAATCTTAAAAATGCAAAGGAAGAAATTATTGATATTTTAAATCCTGCCAAAGGAGAAGTTCTTACGATTCAGCAATCTTCCAGCCAGTATCCGAATTATTTTAAGAAGAGCATTAAATCCAATAAAACAGAAGCGGTAACCAATTTTGCGAATCCTTTTGAAAGTATTAAAGATGTCTACAAAGAAGTGATTACGTATAAAAGAAACGACGGCGTTACACTTACCGGAACACTTTATCTTCCTGCCAATTACGACAGAAAGGCAAAAACAGAAAAATTACCGTTGCTGATCTGGGCTTATCCTACCGAATATAAAGATAAAAATACGGCAGGACAGAATACGCAGAATCCAAACGATTTCACTTTCCCTTACTACGGTTCTTTCGTGTATTGGACAACGAAAGGATATGCCGTTTTGGATGATGCTGCATTCCCGATCATCGGAGAAGGAAAAACAGAACCGAATGATACATTTATTCCTCAATTGGTAGCGAACGGAAGAGCTGCGATCGATGCGGTAGATCAATTAGGCTATATCGACAGAACGAAAGTAGCAGTTGGAGGACATTCTTATGGTGCTTTTATGACGGCAAACCTTTTGACCCATTCTAAAGATTATGCTTGCGGAATTGCAAGAAGTGGAGCATATAACAGGACTTTAACGCCTTTTGGTTTTCAGAGCGAACAGAGAAATTACTGGGATGTTCCGGAAATCTATAACACCATGTCACCTTTCATGAATGCAGATAAGATGAAAACACCGCTTTTACTGGTTCATGGAGATGCAGACAACAATCCCGGAACGTTCACTTTACAGACAGAAAGATATTTTCAGGCACTTAAAAATCTCGGAGCTCCTGTAAAAATGGTTCTTCTGCCAAAAGAAGCTCACGGATATGCAGCGAAAGAGAATATTCTTCATTTGCTTTGGGAACAGGATCAGTTTCTGGAGAAATGTTTGAAAAAATAATAATTTACATAAAAACTCGTTCAATTTTGGACGGGTTTTTATTTTCTTTGTCAAAAAATTCAAATGCCAATCTTAAGACGTTCAGAACAAAATCAACAGTCGCTTCAGGATTTTTATAGAGAATTTCTTCCCAAACCTGGGGATACATTTGGAAATGCAGGAATTCCGATGCTTAGAATTTTGGATTTTATGAATGATACTTTTAGAGATACCTTCATTTATGGTTTGACTTCACATGTACATTTGCTTTTATTTAATAATGATAAAGATGATAAACACTATGTCGAAATTATAGGTTTTCAATCAGGATCTTACGAAGTATTCGCGGTGCAGTATTTCTTCCGGAGCATAAGAGTCCGTGGAAAAATGCTGTTGTAAAAGGTGAAACGACACAATTTGAAGAGTTTAAAAAGATGATTGTCATTTCCATGATAGAATCTGGAGGTTGGAAAGATAATTTAGAATTGATAAACTTTTAGAAAATCATGTAGAATTTGTTTTAAAAAGCTGTTCCCATTTTTGTATTAGATTTATTTCTCGCTGATTTTGCTTATAATGCAGATTTAATTTCAAAGTCTATTAAACATATATTCAGTTAAAATCAATCGCAGAAGAATATGTTAAGAAAAATAATACTAAAAATTACAGATAATTAGATTCAGGAAGACTTTACCGGAACATCAAAAAACAATTTGATTACTTACATTATTCATATTCTGTTTACTTTAGTTTTTGTAATTTTCAGCCCGCAAAATTCAGTAAAAAATAAATAAACACGGGACATTGATTCCGAAAAGATATGTTACGAACCAATCAGACATTTTTAGACTACCTTGAAGGACTGTACAGCAGTGAAGAACATAAAGGGAATATTGTTTTAGAATCTTTTGAAAAAGGCGATAAAATATTAATTCAAAATCAGATCTCCACAAAGATCATGCTCGTTAAAAGCGGCATTACCAAATGCTATTTCGTGGAAGAAAACGGAAAAGAATATATTGTGGAATTTATGGGAAAAGGAGAGATCATCGGTGAAATCGAAGTCATTAAAAATGTTCCCTGCATCTGCAGTATTGAAGCGATTACGGAAGTTACCGTTTATTCGATGTCGATTCCCTATTTTCAGGCATTGATCAAAAAAGATCTTACCCTCAATAATTTATTGTTGGATGTTTTTGCAGAGCGTATTTTCAATACTTCAAGCCGCGCCTCTTATCAGCAGCTTCACAAAACAGAACATACCCTTTCTCAATTGTTGGAAGTAAAATCCAGAGAAATGGAAATTTCAAAAGAAGACATGGCAACCTATCTCGGAACTACTGTGGAAAGTCTTAACCGTGCTTTAGAAGAGCTTCAGGAGAATAATTCTGAAGAATAAATTCAACAGATTTAAACGCTTCTTTTATCTTTGCAGAAATATGCTGAAATCAATGGAAGAACTAAAATTCAGGAATGCTGAACTGAAAGATTTACCCAAAATTGTAGAAATTTACAACTCAACCATTCCTTCAAGAATGGTAACCGCCGATACGGAAAATATCTCTGTAGAAAGCAGAATTAAATGGTTTCATGACCACAATCCTGAAAAAAGACCACTTTGGGTCATTGAAAAGGAGCAGAATGAAGTCTTAGGTTGGGTTAGTTTTTCATCATTTTACGGAAGACCGGCATACAACGGAACGGTGGAACTCAGCATTTACATGGACGAAAGCTCGCGCGGAAAAGGCTACGGAAAAAAAGTACTGCAATACTGCATTGATAAAGCACCAAAATTTGAAGTAAAAACATTATTGGGATTCATTTTCTTACATAATGAACCCAGCCTGAAATTATTCCGACACTTTGGTTTTGAAGACTGGGGTGTTTTTCCGAATGTTGCCGTTTTGGACGGCGTTGAAAGAACTTTGGTGATCTTGGGAAAAAGAGTAGGGTAGTTTGTTCTTGTCAGGAGCAAAGCCATCTTAAAAAGTTTATTTTTTAGGAGCTTTTTCCCGCTTTCACTACTCGCTTTTTTAGTTTTCGGCGGCAGCGAAGCTGCCGCCGAAAACTAAAAAGAGCTCAAACACGCCGTTCAATCGGGGCTAGGATCGGTACAGAATATAAATAAATACATGACTTCACTCTTTGTCATTCCGTAGGAATCTGGACAATAATTTTTAAACAATTTCTAAAAAATAAACTGAGATTCCTACGGAATGACAAACTAACCGCTTTAATGAGTTGATTAAGCTTATAAGAGATTTAAAATAAAATGATTTTAATATAAGAACCACAAAAATATCAATAGGAATGGGCTTTAGACCATTTTAATCCGTAAGAAAGAAAATTGGCTTTAGCCAAAACTTATACTAAACTTCCGCTGAAGCCGATTTTGATTTGCAATCTTTACATCTTGACCCCAATTATGCGATAAATTAAGACATAGAAAAAATAAAAAAGCGATCCAAAAAAGACCGCTTTCCTATTACAAATTCTGCTTAATTCTTTTTGCAGACATATTCAAAAAACGTTTGACCAGCATGACCGCGGAAACCGTTAATCCCAATCCTAAAGCGATCCACATTCCAAAAGCACCCATTTCCATCGTTACACAAAGGAAATATCCTAAAGGAATTGTGATTACCCAATATGCAATAAACGTGTAAATAGAAGGAATTTTTACATCCTGTAAACCTCTCAACATTCCTAAAGCTGTCACCTGAATTCCATCTGATAACTGGAACAACGCAGCAATTATCATTAATTTGGAAGCTAAAGCAATGACTTCAATCTCTTCTTTTTTGGTAAAGAATGTCGGAAGAATATTTCGTCCCAAAATGAAGACAATTCCACAGATGCACATAAAAATAAACGCAATTTTCAGATTGTTGATTCCTACCTTTCTTAATTCAACAAAATTCTGTTCGCCCAGTTTTCTCCCGATCATCACCGTTGAAGCCACACTGAAACCGATGCATAAATTAAAGGTAAAAGAAGCCATACTTAAGGCAATCTGATGAGAAGCAATATCGTGTGCCGAAATCAGTCCGCAGATAAAAGCGGCTCCGGCAAAAGCCGTCACTTCAAAGAACATCTGTAAAGCCGTCGGAAAACCGAGTCTGATCATCTTTTCAAACATTTTCTTTGAAAAAACTTCAATTTTTAAAGAAAAATCTTTGATGTACTGTTTCGTTTTATTCTCATTCGAAAGCACAAAATACAGAAAAACCACCATAAAAATTCTGGCGATTAAACTTGCAAGGGCAGAACCTTTTACCCCCATTTCAGGAAAAATCCAAAGCCCTTTAATGAAAACATAATTTAAAACAATATTAATGACATTGGCAATAATAGTCGCTTTAGTAACTCCAATCGTGTAAGAAAGCCCTTCCGAAACTTCTCTCAGTGTCTGAAAAGCCATAAAAGGAACAATGCTGATCGCCATAATCGTTAAAAAATCAACCGTATCCGGAATGATCTTCTCCGGCTGTCCGGATTTATAAAGCAGCGGCATTCCCAGAATTAAAATCCCCATCAGCAAAATTCCCACAGTCATATTGATGATAAAGCCATGACTGAAGACAGAATTGATCGTCTTATGGTCATGTTTTGAATGCGCTTCCGAAACCAAAGGCGGAATGGCAAAAGAAAATCCCAAAGCCAATACAAACATCGAGAAAAACACAGCATTTCCCAATGAAACTGAAGCCAGAGCATCAGCTCCCAAAAGATTTCCTACAATAATATTATCGAAAAGATTCACCGAAACCTGCCCGACCTGCGTTAACATCACAGGAAGAGCCAGAGTAAGGCATTCTTTCGTATAGTTTTTATTTAAAAAGTTCATAATTGTTTACAATTCATATAGTTTTATTCAAAAAAAATTGCAGTAACAAATGATACTGCAATTTTCATAATTTATTTAAAGTAATCATTATATTACTTCCTTACAAAACTTGCAACGTCTTCGGCAGAAACTGTGTTTCCTCCTAAAATAATCAATCTTTCTACAACGTTTCTCAATTCTCTGATATTTCCAGTCCATGAAAGCGCTTTTAAAGCATCAATCGCCTTATCATCGAATTTTTTTACAGCCGTACCGTGTTCATCAGCAATCATTCCGGAGAAATGCTCAACCAGTAATCTGATGTCTTCTTTTCTTTCATCCAATGGCGGAACGTAGATTTCAATCACAGAAAGTCTGTGGTAAAGATCTTCCCTAAATCTTCCTGCCTCGATTTCCTTCTGCATATTTTTGTTGGTTGCTGCAAGAACTCTTACATCCACCTTAATCTCCTTATCGCTTCCTACAGGCGAAACTTTGCTTTCCTGTAATGCTCTCAACACTTTTGCCTGAGCAATTAAGCTCATATCGCCGATCTCGTCAAGGAATATTGTTCCACCGTTTGCCTGCTCAAATTTCCCCTGCTTATCCTTAATAGCTCCTGTAAAAGATCCTTTTACGTGACCAAATAATTCAGATTCAATCAGTTCAGAAGGAATCGCCGCACAGTTAACTTCTACCATCGGACCTCTTGCTCTGTCACTTTGATTATGAATTGCATGTGCAACCAGCTCTTTTCCGGCTCCGTTTGGTCCTGTAATTAAAACCCTTGCATCAGAAACAGCAACTTTTTCGATCATATCCTGAATTTTCTTCAAGCCTGCCGATTCCCCGATCATCTGGTATTTTTTATTTACCTTTTTCTTCAGCGTTTTATTTTCTGTCTGAAGATTTTTATTTTCTTTTTTCAGTGTTTCTTTGGCTAAAGCATTTTTTACGCTCGTAATCAGTCTGTTGATGTCGATTGGCTTGGAAATGAAATCGTAAGCACCGTCTCTAAGGCAAGAAACCGCAGAATCGATGTCTGCGTGTCCTGAAATCATGATAAAAGTGGATTCCGGTTTCAGCGCTAAACTTTGCTTTAAAAGTTCAGTTCCTGAAAGTTTTGGCATCTTGATATCAGAAATAATCAGTGCGAAATCTTCTTTTTCTACCTGTTTATAGCCTTCAAGTCCGTCTTCGGCGATTACAAATTCATAGTCGGTTAGTTCGTCAGAAAGAATACTGTGGAGTACTCCTGAGATTGCTTTTTCGTCTTCTACAATAAGGATTTTTTGCATAGTTGCAAATTTAGATTTTTTTGATTGAATTATTAGCAAAAACTATACCTAATCGTTTAGTTGGAATAATCTCTTCTCCCGAAAATAGCAGATCCCACTCTTACGGAATTCGCACCGCATTCAATAGCAATCGGAAAATCATCACTCATTCCCATTGATAACGTTTCGAGCTTTTTTAATTGATTTAATTCATCAAAAAGACTTTTCAGGTTTAAAAATTCCTTCTTTACCTGATCTTTATCATCCGTGAAAGTTGCCATTCCCATCAAACCGGTAATTTCAATATTCTGAAATTCTCCGCTTAAGTATTGTTCAAACAAATCTTTGGCCTCATTGATATTGAGTCCGAATTTACTTTCTTCCTCCGCAATTTTAACCTGAAGCAACACTTTGATGGTTCGGTTGTGCTTTGCTGCTTCTTTGTTGATCTCACGGATCAGCTTTTCGGAATCTACACTTTGGATCGTATCCACAAATTCAGCGATATATTTTACTTTATTCGTCTGAAGATGCCCAATCAGATGCCATTGAATATCTTTGGGAAGGAGAGGGTACTTTTCTGTGACTTCCTGCACTTTATTTTCACCAAAAACTCTCTGTCCAAGATCATAAACTTCCTGAATCGCAGAAACAGGATGTGTTTTTGAAACAGCAACCAACTGCACATCAGAAGGAAGCTGACTTTTAATATGATTGTAATTTTCCTGAATACTCATAATGGCAAATTTCCGAATTTTAAACACGAAAAGCTAATGAATATTGAAATTTTTAGACTTGAGATTTTTGTTGAGTCTAAAATAGAATGTCTGTCATTCTGACGAAGGAAGAATCTAAATTTTATTGTTAAAGATTCTTCACTCCACTTCGTTTCGATCAGAATGACAGACATACAATATATTAAATTTCAATATTGTCCGATAAAACATATAAACAAATTTATGAGCTCAATGTTGATTGCACAAATCGACAGTTCGCTCCTCTGGAGCTTTTTTTGATGGCGTCTTTTTTCTACTAACAGTAAATCCCGATGGGATTAAATGCAGCTCCATTAGGAGCAACCTGTTCATAGAAAATAGTTATTCTTAGAATGGAAGCTCTGGAGGAGCGACCTTATAATTGTGTTTCAATGTTTATCGGACAAGGATGATTAAATTTAATTCAAAACCTCATTAATTTTAGGATATTCCGAGATTTTTCTGAAAACAAAACGGTTGCTTTTCTGAAGTTTTTCAATAAAAAGATCGAGTTCATTTATGGAATCTGCATCGGTTAAATACTGGTCATGCGTAAGAAAAACCAGATGTCTTGAAGTTTTTTCAAGGTCATTAAAGAAAATACTGTCCACTTTTTTCAGCATTTCTTCATGTTTTCCCTTTAATGCCATTTTATTGGTCGGTTTCCACTCAAGATCCCAACCGATTACTTTGTAACCTGCCTGTTTTAGCTTATCTGCGGCTTCCGTTGAACTTTTAAGGTCGGTCACGGTAATGTTATTCAGTCTCCAGATGTTTCTTCCGGGAGTTCTCGCAATTTTATCATACAGTTTAAGGCTGTCTTTTGCGGCATTAAAATCTTCAACAACGCCCGCCGGATTTTTGTAAAAATCGGTGTATTTGTTGTGCGCGTGCGTGAAACTGTGATTCGCAAGTTCTATTAAATGATCTTTTCTTAACAGTTCCAGATCTTCCTGCTGCTTTTTGCTTCCATAAGCGTGTTTGCCTACAAGAAATGCGGTGGCGCAGATGTTTCTTTTGTGTAAAATTTTCAGGAGATTTTCGGTTCCGCGATTCGGACCGTCATCGAAGGTCAGATAAATTACTCTTTTATCTGAAGGAACATTTTCATCATCAAGTTTGGGAACAATTTTTGCGACGGGATGGTCTTTCGGAATCAGTTTTTCAGATTCTTTCTTGTCTTTTTTTTGATTACAGCTGTTGAATAAGATTGAAGTTGCACTCACCAATGCAAACATCCCGAGAAAAGTCTTGTTTCTAGACTTTTCCGCAAAAGTTTTTGTCATAAAATTTAATGGAATTTTGTTGTTAAAAATTGTTAATTTTTCCAAATTATTCTTAACAAAAATTACGCCAAATTTCACTTAATTTTGACTTTTTAAGTTTATTTTAATAAAATATTTTTAGTCCAAAATTTTCTTTAAATACAGTGAATTTTTAATGGCAGCATTTCCCCATGTGTTATTGAAAAAGATAAATGATTTATGTTGTAAATTTTTAATCTTTTTGGCTAGATTTTCAAGGAATTCATTGCTGTATTCAGATTTGTAAAGCACAGGTTTTCCGTGAAGCCGATAATATAAAACTTCAGAATCATTGATAATGACATCTTCCGGTAGATTTCCGGGAAAACTGATACCGGAAAAAATGACCTTATTTTCTGCCAAAATTTTAAATACCGCTTCATTCCACCACGATTCGTGACGGAATTCAATGACATTCAGATAATTGAAATTAAGATTATTGAGGATTAAATCAATATTTTCCTGAGTATTTTTAAAAGATGGAGGAAACTGATACAGAAATCCGGAAAGTTTTTCCTTCAAATGAGATTCAATATGATAACAGAATTCTGAAATTTCTTCTTTGCATTCTCTCAGTCGCTTTTCATGGGAAATGGCTTTCGGGATTTTAATGAAAAATTTAAAATCATCGGGCGTTTCGTCATACCATTTCAACAACGTTTTTGCAGTAGGTTTTCTGTAAAAAGTAGAATTGATTTCCACACAGTTAAACTCCTTTGAATAAAGGATTAGAAAGTCTTTACTTTTCGCGTCTTCAGGATAGAATGAACCCTTCCAATCGTTATTGTAGAATCCCGAACAGCCGATGTATAGATCTTCTTTTTTCATATTGTTACTTTTTGCTTTCGCAGATTTGGGAGATAATTGTACTGTTATTATTTACGTTTATTAATAAGCCTGTTTTAAACAAATTCAGAATTAACCGCAAAAGTTGTAAAAGACATTCATACAGCGATTATCAGAATTTTTAAAGTTCTCAAAAGAATAAAAATCAAAGATTTTTAAAAACTATTGTAGTTTTTTTATTGATAATCAGCGACTTTAGTCTCCAAATTTGCGAGAAAAATTTATTCAATATCCAGATCCACCGAATTCAGTCGCAAAGAGTTTAAAATTACAGAAAGAGAACTAAAACTCATCGCCGCGGCTGCAATCATTGGAGATAACAAAATTCCAAAAAACGGATACAATAATCCTGCCGCAACGGGAACTCCCAAAACATTGTATATAAAAGCGAAAAAAAGATTCTCTTTAATGTTTTTCAGCAATTTTTCACTTAACAGTTTTGCTTTTGCAACGCCTAAAATATCTCCTTTCAGCAAAGTAATTTCTGCACTTTCGATGGCAACATCGGTTCCTGTTCCCATCGCAATTCCTATATTTGCCTGAGCTAAAGCGGGAGAGTCGTTGATTCCGTCGCCGGTCATTGCAACAATTTTCCCTTGTTTCTGAAATTTTTTTACTTCGTTTAATTTATCTTCAGGAAGACAGTTTGCTTTAAAATGTCGGATTCCCAACTCGTCCGCAACTGCTTTTGCCGTGTTTTCGTTGTCTCCGGTCATCATAATGATGTCAATTCCCTCACTCAATAACTGCTGAACCGCTTTTTTAGAACTTTCTTTAATTTTATCGGTAAAACTGATGAATCCTAAAACTTCGTTTTCCTGAGCGACATAAGAAATGGTGTGCGCTTTTAACTGAACTTCTTCCGCCTTTTGTTTGATATTTTGAGGAAGAGAAATCTGATGTGAGGTTAAAAGACCTTCGTTTCCAAGGAAAATTGTTTTTCCGTTGATGTTTCCTTTGATTCCTTTTCCGGAAATATTTTCAAATTGTTCTACTTTTTCAGGAGTTATACTTTCAGCTTTTGCCTTTTTAATCACTGCATTTGAAAGCGGATGTTCTGAATTCTGATTTAATGAATAGGCTAATTTTAAAATGAATTTTTCGTCTTTATCAACTGTTTCAATATGTTCTAAGGATGGTTTTCCTTCGGTTAAAGTTCCTGTTTTATCGGTAATCAGCACATTTACCTTATTCATCTGTTCAAGGGCTTCAGCGTTTTTAATTAAGATACCGTTTTTTGCGCCTTTCCCGATTCCTACCATCAAAGACATTGGTGTTGCCAAACCTAAAGCGCAAGGACAGGCTACAATTAAAACAGCAACCGCATTGACGAATGCAAACAGCGTTTTCTGACCTTCCGGACCGAAAATTTGCCACAGAATAAAGGTTAAAACGGCTATTAAAATGACAGCAGGAACAAATATTTTAGAAACTTTATCCGTGAGTTTCTGAATCGGGGCTTTGCTTCGGCTCGCTTCGTTCACCATTTTAATAATTTGGGAAAGCAGGGTTTCATTGCCTACTTTTTCCGCTTTCATGATGAAAACCTGATTTCCGTTGATGGTTCCTGAAGAAACTTTATCATCAACGTTTTTCTCAACAGGAATCGGCTCTCCTGTAATCATACTTTCATCAACTACAGAACTTCCTTCCGTTATTTTTCCGTCCACCGGAATTTTCTCCCCCGGTTTTACTTTTAATAAATCGCCGATTTTAACCTGTGAAAGAAGTATTTTTTTCTCTTCTCCGTTAACGATAAGATTGGCTTCATCGGGAGATAAATTCATCAGTTCACGGATGGCATTTCCTGTTTTTTTGTGCGCCGCAGCTTCCATTAGCTGTCCCAAAATAACCAGCGTTAAAATAACACAGACCGCTTCAAAATATAAAGGAATTTCATGATGGCTGCCACGAATTTCATGCGGAATTATATCAGGGAAAATTAAGGCGACAATACTGAAAATAAATGCGGCTGCAACTCCCAGAACAATCAGGCTGAACATATTTAAGTTCCCTGTTTTGAAAGAAACAAATCCTCTTTTCATTAAAAACCAACCTGAATACAATATGACAGGAAGCGTTAAAATCAATTCAAAAATTCCCTGAATTTGATGGGAAAAAGGAAAATCAAAAAACATTCCGCCCATCGAAAGAATGAAAACAGGAATGGTAAAAGCCAGTGAAATGATGAACTTATTTTTTAAGATGTTGTAGGTTTCATCTTCTTCTTCGTTTTTGTCGGGCATTCTTACGAGATCCATTCCGCAGATGGGGCAGTCTCCTGGCTCATCACGAATGATTTCAGGATGCATCGGACAGGTGTATTTTGCCGCTTTTTTCTCAGGATGTTTTACGAGATCCATTCCGCAAACGGGACATCCGACATTGCTGTCGTAGACTTTATCGCCTTCGCAATACATCGGACAATAGTATTTTCCAGCCATTGCATCGGTTACTTTCGGTGCTTCTTGATGATGGGGGTGATCGTGAGAATGTTGATGCGAATTTGAAATGGAATTTTTAACTAAATCTTCTGTAATTTCTTCCAGATGCATATTGCAAATAGGGCAATCTCCTTTTTCGGGATAAATTTTATCACTTTCGCAGAACATCGGGCAATAATATTCTCCGATATTGTCTTTGAAATTTTCAGACAAATTTGTTTGGGAATAAGCAGGTTTAAAATTCGGATCTTTGGCATGTTTTTCCTCAATGGGAACCAGATACATATTGCAGACAGGACATCTTTTGCCCTGCTGAAAATAAACTTTTTCTCCTTCGCATTCCATTGGGCAATAGTAAACCGAAGACGGAGAAACTCTGTCCTGTGGTTTAATGAAGGTTTTTTCAGGATTGTCCGGATCTTCCAGTTTGTAGTTGCCGATTTCTTCGAGTGCTTTATTTAAAGTATTGATTTCAAATTCTTTGTCGGAGATAATGGTTGCCGTATTGTTTTCGAGATTTATATCAGCTTTTATGTTTTCTAAACTGTTCAGCTTTTCAGAAATCTTTTTCTGACATCCGGAACAGGTCATTCCGAGAATTTTATATTGCTTTTCCATGATCCTTCTGATTTATGGTACAAATTTCTAAAAAGCAATCGGAAGCCTGTTATAATTTTAAGGATAATGTTTACAGAATTCTGTTTTATGAGTGGGAGGGTTTTTGTGTTTGAGGGTATTAGAGTTTTAGTGTAGAAGTGAAAATCCAAACGATTTTAAACCCAAAAAAAACTCTCCAATTCTCAAACGCTCCAACTTAAATCTGATCTAGCGGTTTTCTGTTGTGAATTTTCAGTTTTTTAAATTCAGTAGGAGTGAAGCCGGTGCTGTTTCGGAACTGGGAAGATAAATGCTGAACACTTTTATAGCCGAGTTTTCCCGCGATTTCTGTTAAAGTAAATTCATTATATAAAAGAAGTTCTTTTACTTTTTCAATTTTTTGAAGAATGAAAAACTGTTCAAGCGTGATGTTTTCGTTCTGAGAGAAGGTTTTTGAAAGAGAACTGTACTCTTTATGCAGTCTGTGGGTTAAAAATTCAGACAAAAGAAAACTTTCAGCGATATCCAGTTCGCTGATTTTTACAATAATTAAATTTTTAATTTTCTCAATTAACTGATGGGCAGAATCTTTTATTCTTTCGAAGCCTGTTTTTAGGAGAAGATTTTCGATCCTTTCCATATCATGAACTGAAATGTCTTGCTGGGTTTCCACTTCTCCGAGAGTGATTGATGTTAAGGGAATACCTGCTTCAACAAATATAGCTTCCACAGCAGAAATGCATCTGCCGCAGACCATATTTTTTATGAAAATTTTCATAAGGAGTTCTGGTTGTTCAATCTGTCTTTCACAAATTCCACTTTCGTTTTTCCGTGAGGAGCAGGATTTCCGTTTTCGTCGAGATTTACCATCACGATTCTGTCGACGGTGATGATGGTTTGATGGGTCATTTTGTTTCGCACTTCACATCTTAAAGTAAGGGAAGTTGAGCCGAACGCCGAAACTTCGATCCCGATTTCAATGATATCGCCCTGTTTTGCGGAGCTTACGAAATTGATTTCTGAGATAAATTTGGTGACTACTTTTTTGTTTTCAAGCTGAATAACTGCATACAACGCAGCTTCTTCATCGATCCATTGTAACAGCCTTCCTCCGAAAAGAGACTGATTGGGATTAAGGTCTTCGGGTTTTACCCATTTTCTTGTGTGATAGTTCATATCTGAAATTTTACTGCACAAATTTAGCTTTTATAACCGGCTTTGTCAAAAGATTTAGATTCAGTAATCCGAAAAGAAATATTTATATTCTCAATTATTTCTTTGGGAGCGTATGGTTTTTACTTTTAAGATTCATGTTTTGGATTTAAATTTATCCAAAGTAAGAGGTCACGGTGTTCCGTTATTTTGTAGATGTCACTCTTTTTAATGATTATTCATAAATATTTCATGATAAATTAATACTTTTTAACGAAATAATATTTTGATTGAAAAATTTATTGAAATAATTTCAAAAAAAGCTTTGATATGAAATTAATAATCGTATCTTGCACCTGTATTATATCTGGAATCAATATTTGTTCATTCTTTATGTTGTTTTTCTTTTATAAACCAAATCATTTTTAACTTATTTTAATTTTATTAATCAAGATGAACATTTTTGTTTCAAACATCAACTACGCAACTAAAGATTATGAGTTGCAGGATTTATTTTCAGAATTTGGAGAAGTTTCTTCTGTAAAAATCATTACAGATAAAGAAACTGGTCGTTCTAGAGGTTTCGGATTTGTCGAAATGGAGGACGCAGAAGGACAACAGGCTATTGAAGCTCTTAACCAGAAAGAATTCAACGGAAAAGAACTTAACGTTTCGGAAGCTAAACCAAGAGAAGAAAAGCCAAGAAGAACTTTCAACAGCAATGGTGGAGGTAATAGAGGTGGCGGTTACGGAGGTAACAACAGAGGTGGCGGTGGCTACGGTGGCGGTAACAGAAGCGGTGGCGGTGGCTACGGTGGAGGAGATCGCGGCGGAAACGGCGGTGGAAAACGTTGGTAAAAAATATAAGCGGTTCTTTTGGAACCGCTTTTTTTATGAAGTTTTTTAAGGAAATTATTCTTTTTCCTTCTTTTTTTTCTTTTTCCTGTCTTTGTCTTTTTCCTTATCCTTGTTTTTCTTTTTCTCCTTTTTAGGGTTCAGAATTTCGTTGGCATACTCAAATTCTTCTTTTACTTTCAGAGGTTTTATTTCTATTGCAGGATTAAGTTCCTTCAGATCTTCCTGAGAAATTAATTTTTCCTGAAGCAGAAGATTTAAAATTTCCTTACCCGAATTGTCAAAAAAATGCTGTGAAAGTTCTTTTAATAAAAATTTCCGGTATTCTTCCAAAGGTACAATCACGGAGTATTTAAAGATCCTTCCTTCCTTTTCCGTAGAAAGATATCCTTTTTCAACCAATATTTTAAGGTAAGTGGAAACGGTATTCTGATGGGGTTTGGGTTCAGGATGCTGTTCCATAATATCCTTTAAATAAAATGATTCCAGCTTCCAGAACAGCTTCATTAAATTTTCTTCCGCAGATGTAAGATGATTGATTTTCATATAAATTCTTAATGTTGAAACTGAATATGGCAATAAAGGTAAAGAAAAGATACTATAAAAGCAATTCCGGCTCCCATGAACACTTCTTTTGGGGTATGTCGTTTTAGAATAATTCTTGTAATTCCTACGAGTATCGCAATGCCTAACCAGATGATTCCCATTATGGTATTCAGCGCAAAAAATAAAGCAGCTACAAATATATTAAATGCAGTATGCATCGAACTTTTGATGAAATAATTGCTGATCTGCAATGCAAAAAGCAATATCAGAATAAAGAGCATTACAAAATCGATCTGTCCGTTTCTGAAATAATTAAAGCCGATATAGGATATTACAGAAGCTGCAATAAAAATATATAAAGTTTTTCGCTGTACCCTGTTGGATACATCCATATTGGTATATCTTCCCGTTTTTACATTCCAGACCAGCCAGATAATGACAGGAGCAATTACTATTATTAATATAGGAAGAAATGAGGTAATGGCTTCTTTCAGAGAGTATTTCAGAAAACTCATGTAAACGAAAAATATAAACAGAGAGAGCAGAGGATTGAAAAAATCGGATATAATTCTTGATATTTTATGCAATAATGAAGGCTGTTT
Organism: Chryseobacterium sp. C2(2020); assembly: GCF_014218915.1. NCBI lineage: Bacteria > Pseudomonadati > Bacteroidota > Flavobacteriia > Flavobacteriales > Weeksellaceae > Chryseobacterium > Chryseobacterium sp. C2(2020). The sequence continues at coordinate 36,461 of NZ_JACLCT010000012.1, read as the reverse complement.
TTCTTCCATATAAAGGTTTAATGATGTAAATATAATACTATAACCAAAAAAACAATAGGTAGGTATACAATAAAAATGAAGTTTTTTTTATAATTTTGCTCAACTATTTCATAATAAATAAGCAAGAGCTCAACACATGAAAGAATTTTCTAAAGAGGTATACCTGAAGTGGTATGAAGATATGACAATGTGGAGAAGGTTTGAAGACAAATGCCGTTCTCTTTATCTAAAACAAAAAATCAGAGGTTTTTTACATTTGTACAACGGTCAGGAAGCAATCCCTGCAGGTTTTACGCATGCAATGGATTTAACTAAAGATAGTATGATCACTGCTTACAGATGCCACATCCATCCGATGGCGATGGGAGTAGATCCAAAAAGAATCATGGCAGAACTTTGTGGTAAAGCTACAGGTACTTCCGGAGGTATGGGCGGATCTATGCACATTTTCAGCAAAGAGCACAGATTTTACGGTGGTCACGGTATTGTAGGAGGTCAGATTCCTTTGGGAGCAGGTATTGCTTTTGCAGACAAATACTTCGACAGAAAAGCGGTAAATATCTGTTTCTTCGGAGACGGAGCGGCTAGACAGGGTTCATTACATGAAACGTTTAACATGGCGATGAACTGGAAGCTTCCTGTAATTTTTGTTGTAGAGAACAACCAGTATGCAATGGGAACTTCTGTTAAAAGAACAGCCAACCACGAAGATATCTATAAATTAGGTTTAGGATACGAAATGCCTTGTCTTGCAGTAGATGCAATGGATCCTGAAAAAGTCGCTGAAGCAGCTTATGAAGCAATTGAAAGAGCAAGAAGAGGAGACGGACCTACTTTTATTGAAGCAAGAACTTACCGTTACAGAGGACACTCTATGTCTGATGCAGAACCATACAGATCTAAAGATGAAGTTGCGCTTCACAAAAATGATGATCCTATCGAGCTTATCAAACAAAGAATTTTGGCTAACAGCTGGGCAACAGAAGAGGAATTGGAAGCGATGGATAACAAATCCAGAGATTTCGTGGAAGAGTGCATAGAATTCATGGAAAATTCTCCTTATCCGGATGCGGAAAAAATCTACGAGTATGTATATGCTCAGGAAGACTATCCATTCTTAGACAAATTAGAAAACTAAAAGATAATAAATCGGTTTGAAAGTTTGAAAATTTGAAAATGATTTATTATCATATCTTTTTTAATTTTCAAATTCATAGAATCCCAAATTTTCAAATTATAAAAAATTATGGCAGAAGTTATTACAATGCCGCGTCTTTCCGATACAATGACGGAAGGAAAAGTGGCAAAATGGCATAAAAAAGTAGGTGATAAAGTAAAGGAAGGCGATATCTTAGCTGAAATTGAAACAGATAAAGCGGTTCAGGATTTTGAATCTGAAATGGAAGGAACTCTTTTATATGTTGGTGTGGAAGAAGGTAATGCAGCAGCGGTAGATTCTGTTCTGGCAATTATCGGTAATGAAGGAGAAGATATTTCAGGACTTACTGGCGGTGCAGCAGCTACGGCTCAAGGTGATTCCGAAGAGAAAAAAACAGAAGAAGAATCTAAAACTGAAAACAGTTCTCCCAGTGTGGAACAGACTTCTGCGGAAGTTCCTGCAGGGGTGGAAGTAATTACCATGCCAAGACTTTCAGATACAATGACGGAAGGTAAGGTTGCGAAATGGCACAAAAACGTTGGAGATACCGTAAAAGAAGGTGATCTTCTTGCTGAAATTGAAACAGATAAAGCCGTTCAGGATTTCGAATCTGAATTCAATGGAGTGTTGTTGAAGCAGGGCGTTGAAGAAGGAGGAGCTGCTCCGGTAGATTCGGTTTTGGCAATTATAGGACCAGAAGGAACAGATGTTTCAGGAGTTGGCGCTCCGAAAGCGGCTGCTTCATCATCAGAAAAACCTGCTGAACAAAAAACTGAGGCTAAAGCAGAAGAAAAGGCTGCTCCGGCTGCGGATCATTCATCTACAGACAGGGTTGCCATTTCTCCGTTAGCGAAAAAAATGGCTCAAGATAAAGGCGTAGACATCAACAGTATTCAGGGTTCCGGAGAAAACGGAAGAATCGTTAAAAAAGATATTGAAAATTATCAGCCTTCTGCGGCTAAACCAGCGGCTTCAGCTCCATCTGCAAGTCCTGCGGCGGCTCAGGTTGCATTAAGCTTCGTACAAGGTGAAGATACAGAAACTCCGAACTCACAGGTAAGAAACGTAATTGCAAAACGTCTTTCTGAAAGTAAATTCTCTGCGCCTCACTATTATCTGATGGTGGAAATCAATATGGATAAGGCGATCGAGGCAAGAAAAGAGATCAATTCTTTACCGGATACCAAAATTTCTTTCAACGATATGATTATTAAGGCGACTGCTGTTGCTTTAAGAAAACATCCGCAGGTAAATTCAAGCTGGGCGGGAGATAAGATCATTCACAGAGGAAACATTAACATTGGGGTAGCAGTTGCAATTCCGGACGGATTGGTAGTTCCTGTTCTTAAGAATACAGATCAGATGAATTACACGCAGATTTCTGCTGCTGTGAAAGATATGGCTTCAAGAGCGAAAAACAAAGGTCTTAAAGCTAATGAAATGGAAGGTTCTACCTTCTCTATCTCAAACTTAGGGATGTTCGGAATCGAAACATTTACAAGCATCATCAATCAGCCAAATGCTGCGATCCTTTCAGTAGGAGCCATCATCGAGAAACCTGTTGTGAAAAACGGACAAATCGTGGTTGGAAACATCATGAAGCTTTCATTAGCTTGTGATCACAGAGTAGTAGACGGTGCTACAGGAGCACAGTTCTTACAGACTTTAAAAACATATCTGGAAAGTCCTTTAACATTGTTACTGTAATTTTCTGTTTAGATATACAATTTAAAAAGGTTTACCGGAAGAAATTCGGTAGACCTTTTATGCTTTTAAGATAATTTTAAGGTGATTTTAATATGGTCACAAAGATTTTAGAATGATCCTTGCTACTTTTAAAAAATGAAATTGAGCAGAATAAAATTAGACAAACAAAATATTTTTCTTTTATTGCTGATCGTAATGGTTGCAGCAGGTAAACTGATTCCTTTCAGAAGCGAATACAATCAGTATTTTAATCTATCAGCATTTATAGACTGGGGAATTGCTGCAATCTTTCTTCTGTATGGATTAAAGCTGAATATCAAAGAAATCATCAAAGATATTTCCAACTGGAAACTGCATCTTCTGGTGCAGGCAGGAACATTTATTATTTTTCCGCTGCTCGTCTTTTTGTTTTATGGTTTTGTAAAAGATACCGAATTTTTTGTGACGTGGCTTTCCATATTTTTTCTGGCAAGTCTGCCTTCTACAGTATCATCGTCCGTTGTAATGGTTTCTATCGCAAAAGGAAACATAACTTCGGCTATTTTCAATGCCTCCATTTCAGGAATCATTGGAATTGTCATGACTCCTTTACTGATGAGCTTTTTTATACAGCCCGATCAGGAAAATATTAATAACGCAGAAATTATCCAGCAGCTTTTACTTAAAGTTTTACTGCCGATTATTCTAGGATTAATTTTAAACCCGTTATTGAAAAACTGGGTGACAAAGTATGCGAAAATTATTGCGGAATTTGATAAAATGATCATTTTACTCATTGTCTACGAAAGTTTTTCTGAAGCTTTTTCACAAAACGTATTTGCTTCGGTTACTCCTTCTGTATTTCTTATTATTGCGCTCAGTGTCGTTTCTTTGTTTTTCTCGGTTTATGGAATTTTAAAACTGATTTCCCGAAAGCTTCATTTTAAAAGAGAAGATGTGATTACAGCCACTTTCTGCGGATCCAAAAAATCTCTGGTTCACGGAAGTCTTTTCATAATGGTTTTAGGAATTCCGGAAGATCAGAAAGTGCTTTTTCTGCTTCCTGTGATGATTTATCATAGTTTTCAGTTGTTTTACGTGAGCTGGCTTGCCAATAAAATTGAGAAAAAATATCGTTTGCAAAAAATATAATCCCTGTAAATTATATTTTTATTGCTTTTCAGATTTAAATCAATTCACTATTTTTGAATCATGATTAAAGCAAGGAATATCCATAAATTTTATGGGAATTTAGAAGTACTGAAAGGTGTTGATATTCATATCAAAACAGGAGAGGTGGTTTCAATTGTGGGAGAATCCGGAGCAGGAAAGTCTACACTTTTGCAGATTTTAGGAACACTGGATCAGCCAACGACTTCCAATAAATTTGATACGGAAATTGAAATTGCCGGAGAATCTTTCATCAATATGAATGATAAGCAGCTTTCTAAATTCAGAAATCAGAATATCGGTTTTGTATTTCAGTTCCATCAATTATTGCCGGAATTTACAGCTTTAGAAAATGTTCTGTTGCCGACAAAAATCGCAGGTGCCAACGAAAAAGAAGCTATAGAAAAAGCATATGCTCTGTTTGAAGACTTAAAAATTGAACAGCGACTGCATCATAAGCCCAATCAGCTTTCAGGTGGTGAAGCGCAAAGAGTAGCGGTGGCAAGAGCTTTAATCAACTCACCGAAAATCATTTTTGCAGATGAGCCTACCGGAAATTTAGATTCAAAAAATGCGGATGATCTTCACAGATTGTTTTTTGATCTGAGAGATAAATATAATCAGACTTTTGTGATCGTTACGCATAACCCGAATTTAGCAGAAATCACAGACCGAAAGCTCGTGATGAAAGACGGAATGATTATCGAATAAAACTTCCGCAAATGATGAAACCCTTTATTTTTTTATTTCTTTTCCTTATTTCGTACACCAAATTTGATTCTCAGGCTTCAAATACTGTTGAAGATTTGCCTAAATCTAAAATTTTGGAAGTAAAGAATTTTATTAAAGGAAAAAATTATAATCAGAACCTTGCTGTTTTTATTAATTTTAAAATTCATTCAGGGAAATACCGTTACTTTGTTTACGATTTGAAGAACAATAAAATCCTGCAGAAAGCAATTGTTGCTCATGGTGACGGATCTGTTGTAAAAAATTCCTCCATGTTGAAATTCAGTAATGTTGATGGTTCTCACCAATCTTCTTTAGGAAAATACGAAATTCGGGAAAGTTATTCCGGAAAATTCGGAAAAGCCTATCGACTGGATGGTCTGGACGAAACGAACAGCAATGCAAGAGCCAGAGCAATTGTACTGCATTCTTATTATTGTATTCCAGACAAAGAATCTGCAAATCCTGCCTGTTTAAGTTTTGGATGTCCTATGCTTTCTAAAAGTGCATTCAACGAAACTTCAAAATTTATTGACGGTTCAAATAAAACCATTATTTTGTATGCTTTTTACTAATTTTATTTTCAAAACTTAACAAATGCCTATTAAATTTCTTGCCGAAGACGACAGACCGAGAGAAAAATTTTTACGGAAAGGTAAAAGTTCGCTTTCTGATTCTGAACTGCTTGCCATTATTATGGGAAGCGGAAGCAGGGACGAAACGGCAATTGAACTGGCAAGAAAAATTTTAGCATCTGTTAATAACAACTGGCATCAGTTAAGCCTGTTGTCTTTAAAAGATTTAATGAAGTTTAAAGGAGTGGGAGTGGTAAAAGCTATTTCCATTATTACGGCTTTGGAGATCGGGAGAAGAAGAGCAAGTCAGGAAATTCCTGAGAAACCTGTGATTTCAGGAAGCGATGGAGCGTATCAGATTTTCAGAAATCATTTGTCGGATCTTCGGACTGAAGCATTTTGGGCAATTTTTCTGAATCAGAGCAACAGAGTCATTCATCTTGCTCAGCTTACACAGGGAGGAATTAATCAATCAATTGTGGATGTAAGAGTCTTGTTTAAAACAGCATTAGATCATTTTTCAACAGGAATTATCGTGGCACACAATCATCCTTCGGGAAATCTGAAGCCAAGCAGAGAAGATATAGAAATCACTCAAAAAATAAAGGAAGCAGGAAAAATGCTAGGAATTCAGCTCCTGGATCATCTTATTGTGACACAGAATTCATACTTTAGTTTCTCAGACGACGGATTATTATGATTAGAAGATTGAAATATAATGAAATAGATTTTGAGAAGTATTCTAAGTGTCTTGAAAATTCTGCACAGAAAAACTGGTACGCGAGAAAAGAAGTTTTAGATCAGCTTTCGGGAAACTGGCATATTTTGGTTTATAATGATTATGAAGCGGTGATGCCGGTTCCTTTAAAAAGAAAATTTGCTTTAAATTTAGTGGTTATGCCGCTTTTTTGTCAACAACTGGGTGTTTTTTCATCTAAAGATGATTTTAAAATTAATGATCAGTTCCTGAATTTTCTGAAAAACAGATATAACATATTTTCATACTCTTTCAATCATTATAATTCTTTTTCTCAGGATTTGGACAAAAAGAAAAATTACACAATCCAGATTTCAGATTATATACTTCTGAGAAGAAAAAAATATTTCAAAGGAAGAAAATCTACGGCAAAATGCGCTCAACACCTTATTTATAAAGAAATTGATATCAGCGAAGAAAGCTTTTCTTTCATGCAGAAAAACTTTAAAGGGCTTTCGAAAGACGGAGATGTAGAAAAATACAGAAAATACTTAAATTTTCTTTACACCAATAATTCTCTGAAGCTTTCAGGAGCCTATCTTGATGAAAAACTAATCAATATCGCAGTTTTGATTGACGAAAAAGATCAGCTTTCTTTGTTGGGACTTATTAACGATGAAGAGTATAAAGATGAAAACGGTCCTTCCTTTCTTATTGATAAAATTCTGAGTCTTCATATTCATGAAAAGAAATTTAATTTTATGGGGAGTAATATTCGTGGAATAGAGATTTTTTTCAAAAGTTTTGGCGCAGAACTTCAGGAATATCCTACTCTCGAAAATAAAATTCTAAAAAAGTTTTTTTAGATAAGATATTGGATTTTTTATTGTGGATTTTTCATGTATAGATTGAGAAAATATTACTAATTTTGCTACCTTAAATTATGACAAGTTTTTCAGGATATTTACCCTATGCTTTTGCATTAATTATTGCAATACCTTTTTTGGTTTTGCTGAGACAGTTTGTATTTACTTACATTAAACTTAAAGAACAGGAAATCAGATTACTTTCTGTAAAGTCCAATTCCGAAAACAAAACGCAGTCATACGAAAGAATGACGCTTTTTATGGAAAGATTAAAACCTTCCAATCTTATCCAGAGATTTGATAAAGGTCTTGCAGCCCATGAATTTATTTTCCTGACTGAAAAAGCGATCAATGAAGAATTCGATTACAACGCTTCACAGCAATTGTACATCACCAGAAATTCATGGAAAAACATTGTCGATTCCAAAAACGCAGTTGTAGAACTTCTCCACAGAACCTATGAAGGAATCAACGGAAACGCAAATCTTGATGAATTCAAAACTATTTTTCTGATGAACTATATGGAAGGAGAAGATTATATTTCTATGACCATTGAAGATTTAAGAAAAGAAATTTTAATAATAGCTTAACTAAAAAAATAAATTTTAAATAATGATTCCAAATTTTAAAGCACATCCATGGCACGGAATTTCTGCAGGAGAAGATGCGCCAAATGTTGTAAATGTTTTCGTGGAGATCGTTCCTTCAGACACTATTAAATACGAAGTAGATAAAGAAACAGGATTTTTAAAGGTAGACCGACCTCAGAAATTCTCAAATATTATTCCGGCATTATACGGTTTTGTTCCAAGAACCTATTGCGACAGAGCAGTAATGAATTTAGCGGTTGAAAGAGGCGCTACAGACGTTACGATGGGAGATCACGATCCGCTAGACATCTGCGTTTTAAGCTCTCACAACATTCACGCAGGAGGTTTGTTAATGGAAGCTATTCCCATCGGAGGTTTCAAAATGATCGATGGAGGTGAAGCAGACGATAAAATCGTAGCGGTAATGATCGGAGATCACGCATTCGGACATTTCAGAGATATTTCAGAACTGCCGGAAGCAGAAGTGAAACGATTAATGCACTACTTCCTTACTTACAAGAACTTACCAGATGAGCCTGCAAAATGCAGAATTCAGGAGGTTTACGGAGCAGAGCACGCTAAAAAAGTAATCAAAGCTTCTCAGGAAGATTATTCAAACAAATACGGAGGATAAATTCTCTTTATTTCGGATAAATTAAAGGATAGACGGTTTTCGTTTATCCTTTTTCTTTTTGATCGTTTTTTATTTTTACTGAAAATTCCGCAATCACTACTTTCGATAATAATAAAGAGAGTGATATTGTCAGTTTTTAATTTTTTTAGGAGCTGTTTCCTGCTTTCCACTGTATCTTTTTTGTTACGGGCTCCGCTTCTCTCCGCCCGCAACAAAAAAGGATGTCGTTTCAATCAGGGCTAATCATTATTACTTTTAGTGTAATACAAACCAAACCTCATAGGTTTTTAAAACCTATGAGGTTTCCGACAGCAACATTCCATACAGAACAAAAACTCCTCAACATCCTTTCAATTTAATTTACCCAAAACGTTTTGCTGCCAATTACTGAATGATAATTCCTTAGAGAAAACTTTCTTAAAAAAAACAAAATTCAATTTGCACAACACAACTCATTTAATCGTTTAACTCCTAATTTTGAAATACTTATAAATATTTTAACATAATCCATAGAAATTATTCGTTATATTTAATATCTATTACCAAAAAAATATTAAACTATGGATCTATTTGTGTTAGTACCAATTTTTGGTGTTGTTGCTTTACTGTATACTTTTTTTCAGAGTAACTGGGTGAGTAAGCAGGATGCCGGAAATGAAAAAATGAAAATTATCAGCGGACATATTGCTGACGGTGCAATGGCTTTCCTGAAAGCTGAGTACAAGATTTTAACCTATTTCGTAGTCGTGGTAGCGATTCTTTTAGCAGTGATGGGGATGAGCAACGCCAACTCTCACTGGAGTATCGGGATTGCCTTTGTAGTCGGAGCTATATTTTCCGCATCGGCAGGTTTTATTGGGATGAAAATCGCTACAAAAGCCAACGTAAGAACCGCACAGGCTGCCAAAACATCACTTTCAAAAGCTTTAAAGGTGTCTTTTACCGGAGGTTCCGTAATGGGAATGGGCGTTGCCGGTTTGGCTGTTTTGGGATTAGGAGCATTGTTCTTAATTATTAAACAGATTTTTGCACCGGATGCAACCGTAGATTCCCACGAAATGGAAAGAACGATTGAAATTCTTACAGGATTTTCTCTGGGAGCTGAATCTATCGCGCTTTTTGCAAGAGTAGGAGGCGGAATTTATACAAAAGCAGCAGATGTGGGCGCCGATTTAGTAGGCAAAGTAGAAGCCGGAATTCCTGAAGATGACCCACGAAATCCTGCAACCATCGCAGATAATGTAGGTGATAACGTAGGTGACGTTGCAGGAATGGGAGCCGATTTATTCGGTTCTTATGTAGCAACGGTTTTAGCAACCATGGTTTTAGGAAGAGAAACTATTTCTGAAGATTCTTTCGGAGGGTTTGCTCCTATACTTCTTCCCATGCTGATTGCCGGAACAGGAATTATTTTTTCAATAATAGGAACCCTGTTTGTAAGAATTAATGATAATGAAGACTCTTCCACTTCAAGCGTACAGAATGCTTTAAACCTTGGAAACTGGGGAAGCATTGTAATTACGGCAATAGCTTCTTATTTTTTGGTAAATTATATTCTGCCGGACAAGATGGTTCTCCGAGGACATGAATTCTCTAAAATGGGTGTTTTTGGGGCGATTATGGTAGGACTGGTTGTCGGTACTTTAATGAGCATCATCACAGAATATTATACCGCAATGGGTAAAAGACCGGTTTCGAGTATCGTAAGACAGTCTTCAACAGGTCATGCAACCAACATCATTGGCGGACTTTCTGTAGGGATGGAATCTACACTGCTTCCGATTATTGTTTTGGCAGGAGGAATTTATGGTTCATATCTTTGCGCCGGATTGTATGGTGTTGCAATTGCCGCCGCAGGAATGATGGCGACAACAGCTATGCAACTCGCTATTGACGCTTTCGGACCAATTGCAGACAACGCAGGAGGAATTGCCGAAATGAGCGAACTTCCAAAAGAAGTACGTGAAAAAACAGATATTTTGGATGCGGTAGGCAATACAACGGCAGCCACAGGAAAGGGTTTTGCTATCGCTTCTGCAGCTTTAACGGCTTTAGCTTTATTCGCGGCTTTTGTTGGGATTGCAGGAATCGACGGAATTGATATTTACAGAGCCGATGTTCTTGCCGGATTATTTGTCGGCGGAATGATTCCGTTTATCTTTTCATCATTGGCAATTACCGCAGTGGGACAGGCTGCAATGGCAATGGTAGAAGAAGTAAGAAGACAGTTCCGCGAAATTCCGGGAATTCTGGAAGGAAAAGCGCAACCGGAATACGAAAAATGTGTAGCTATTTCAACCGATGCTTCCATCAGAAAAATGATGCTTCCCGGAGCTATTGCCATCGTTTCCCCTTTGCTCATCGGGTTTATTTTCGGACCTGAAGTTTTGGGAGGTTTTCTTGCCGGAGCTACAGTAAGCGGTGTTTTAATGGGAATGTTCCAGAATAATGCAGGCGGATCTTGGGACAATGCTAAAAAATCTTTCGAAAAAGGAGTCGATATCAACGGAAAGACTTATTACAAAGGTTCTGAACCACATAAAGCTTCCGTAACGGGAGATACGGTAGGAGATCCGTTCAAAGATACTTCCGGTCCTTCGATGAACATTTTGATTAAACTGATGTCGATTGTTTCTCTGGTGATTGCTCCGACATTGGCTGTTTTACATAAAGATAAAATAGATGCCAACAGAAAAGCTAAAATTGAAGCTTTAACAGGAGTTTCAGCAGTTTCATTAACTAATCAGACAGGATCAACAGCCGTTGTTCCGCAGGAAATAAAAGGCTATGTTAATGAAAGCGGAGATTTTGTGTATGACACAGGAAATATTCAGGAGATAGAACTAAAAGGCGGAAAGAAAATAAAAATAGGAGAAGGAAGTCAGTTGTACCAAATGGTTAATTCAGTTAAGAATAAAGATCAGGGAGTTTTGGATCCGAATAAATGGTTTACGATAGAAAATCTTTACTTTGAGACAGGTTCCAGTGATTTAAAAGCGGGTTCTGAAGTACAGTTATTAAATTTAGTTGAAATTATGAATGCCTATCCAACTTTAAAAATTAAATTGGGAGGCTATACCGATAATTCAGGAAATGAAGAAAGCAATCAGAAACTTTCCAATCTGAGAGCTCAGACTGCAAAACTGAAACTGCTTGAATTGGGAATTTCCGGAGACAGGGTAGAAGCAGAAGGATACGGTTCTCAGCATCCTGTTTGCGCAGCCAACGATACGGACGAATGTATGGCAAAAAACAGAAGAATTGATGTGAGAGTATTGTCTCTTTAGGATAGGTTTAACATAATAAAATTTTTTCTTGCGATATACATTACAATATTATATTTGTATTAGATTTAAAAAAATTCAAATGAAAAAATTAATTTTGATTGCGACTTTAGGGGTTGCAGGTTTTGCAAGTGCAAGTAATGGTATCGTAAAAAATGTTAAAGCTATCGAAAATGTTGTTTTACAAGATGATGATAAGGATGCTAATAATAAAAAGTTAATGTGTAGAACTACATCTAATTTTATGCCGTGTAATGGAGGATCTTTATTAGATGATACGACTTGTGGAGAAACTATGGAACAAATTCAAGAGTGCGAATATCATAATTATTGGCTATTAGTAGAATTTCATTGTGGATCACTTATGGCTAATCTATACAAATCATTATCTTTAGATTAATAATTAAATGCAGAAAATTATTCGTATTTTATTAGTTCTATTAAGTTCTTCGATAGTTTATGCTCAAAAAAGTGAACTTTCTGATTTAGAGGTTAAATATAACATGAAATTTGTTATTGATACAACTGATGTGTCAAATACGACTGTAGAAGAAAGAATATCTTTGCTAATTGGAAATGATACTTCTCTATTTAAAAGTGATGCAAAAAAAAAATCAGATTCTATTGCTTGGAATTTATTAGAAAATAGTCATAAAGCTGCAGGCGAGGGAAAAGCTATTATAAATCTTTCAACAGCTCCACGTTACAGTTATTTTCGAGAAACCTACAAAAAAAGCGATAAGATATATATCTATTCAAAGATTGTAGGAACTGTCTACAGATTTGAACCTCTTTACAAAGTAAATTGGAAAATATTATCTGAAACAAAAAATATAAACGGTATTTTATGTAAAAAGGCAGAAGGAAAATATGGTGATAAAAATGTAATTGCATGGTTTGCAGAAAGTATTCCCATTACAGAAGGACCATACGTTTTTAAAAATCTTCCTGGTCTTGTGGTTGATGTATATGATGATAAAGAATATTTTAGGTTTACTATGCTCTCTTTAAAAAAGTCGAATCTACCTATTCAACCAATCAAAAGTTATGTTGATACAAGTTATCAGAAATATATGGATAAAAGAAACGAATTAAGAAACGATCCTGCTGGTAGTTATTATCAAGTATTAGGTAAGCAAATGACAAATGAAAGGCAAAAAGATTTTAAGCAGGGCTTTAAAAAAATGAATAATGTTTTAGACTAATAAAATAAGCGCAGCAAGTTAATTGTTGCGCTTATTTATTAATCCAATATTCATATTTCTTTTAAAATCAAAGATTCTTTTTTAAATACTCAAGCGCATTAATAATCAGATCATCATTTTTAGCAAAACTGAAACGGATATAATCTGAATTCTGTCTGGAATTGTAAAATGCGGATAAAGGCAGACATGATACTTTCTTTTCGATGGTCAGCCATTTTGAGAATTCTACATCCGTCATTGTTTTCGAAACGGTTCTGAAATTCACGATTTGAAAAACGGCACCTTCTGCTTTTTGTTCCACAATAAAACGTGTTTCTTGAATCAGTTCATTAAAAAGATCACGCTTTTTTTGCATTACAGTATGATTTTCCGAAGCATCAAAAACTTCCAGATATTTGGCTATTGCGTACTGACACGGCGCATTTGCGCTATAAGAAATGTATTGCTGATGACAGCGGAATTTTGCCGTTAATTCTTCAGGTGCTAAAAGATAGCCGACTTTCCATCCGGTAGAATGAAACATTTTTCCAAAAGAAAAAATACAGAAAGTTCTTTTTTTCAGTTCAGGATGAAGAAACGAACTGTAATGTTCCTTTCCGTCAAAACAATACGTATCGTAAATCTCTTCCGAAATCAGATAAATTTCCTGATGTTTAATAATGCTGTATAATTGATTCCAGTCGCTTTCAGACCATATTTTTCCGGTTGGATTTTGTGGAGAATTTACAATGATGGCTTTTGTTTTTTCAGAAATACAATTTTTCAGTTTTTCCCAATTTACCGAAAAATCATTATCAAGATCATAATAAACAGGAATTCCTCCATTCAGGAAAATAGAAGGGCCATAAGTGTAATAAGAAGGCTGTATAACGATAACTTCATCTCCTTGATTCAGAATAGATTTAAGGGAAGTATATAAAGCAAAGGTTGCACAGGGAACGATTGTCACTTCATTTTGGTGCAATCTTATGCTGTTTTTTCTGTTGAAATTAAAACGGATTACATTTTCTATCAACAGAGGATTTCCTGCAAGTGGCTCATAATGATGAATATTGAGATCAGCAGCTTCTTTAAGGTATTCTCTCAGACGGTAATCAATATCAAAATCCGGTAAACCCAAAGAAAGATCAAAGCTGTTGTTTTTCACAGCCAGTTCAGACATTTCGGTAAAAAAAGAGTAATGATTGAATCCGTAGATATTCTTCATGCTTTTTGCATTTATTTCAAATATAAGAAAAATAGCAATCCGTAAAAGATTAAATATTTTTTGTTATTTTTAGGCAAATTATTCCATAATGAGAAAATTATTCATTCCACTATTTTCACTTGCTGTACTGGTAAGCTGCGGAACGGCAAAAAATGCAGCCGATGCAGGAGCAGCCCAGACTTCATCTTCATCCAAAGGTGATAAAGCTTTTCTATCTGCCTATAAGGAAATTAAAGCAGAAGATCTAAAGAAAAACTTATACGTTATTGCTTCCGATGAAATGGAGGGAAGAGATACGGGAAGTCCGGGACAGAAAAGAGCAGGAGAATACATGGTGAATTACTATAAAGGCTTGGGAATTTCTTATCCCAAAGCTTTAGGATCTTACTACCAAAAGGTTCCGGCAGATTTTATGAAGAAAAGAGGTGGCGGAAATCTTCCTGACTCCGAAAATATTTTAGCCTTTATCGAAGGATCTGAAAAACCAGAAGAAATTGTGGTGATCTCCGGTCATTACGATCACGTGGGAACGAGAAACGGAGTGGTTTACAACGGAGCAGACGACGACGGAAGCGGAACGGTTGCGGTAATGGAGATTGCAAAAGCTTTTCAGGCAGCTAAAAAAGCAGGAAACGGTCCGAAAAGATCTATTTTATTCCTTCACGTAACGGGAGAGGAACATGGTTTATTTGGTTCTGAATTTTACACGGATAATCCGGTTTTTCCTTTAGCCAATACCGTGGTTGATTTGAATATCGATATGATCGGTCGTGATGATCCTGAAAACAGAGGAAAACAGTATGTTTACGTTATTGGTTCTGAAATGTTAAGTTCTCAGTTAAAGGTTATCAACGAAGCTGCGAATAAAAAGACCAACAATCTTGAGTTAAATTATAAGTATGACGATCCGAATGATACCGAAAGACTGTATTACAGATCAGATCACTATAATTTCGCTAAAAATAATGTTCCGGTAGCCTTTTTCTTTGATGGCATCCACGAAGATTACCACAAACCAACGGATGATGTAGAGAAAATAGATTATAATCTGCTGGCAAAAAGAACCCAGTTAGTTTTCACAACCGCTTGGGAAATCGCCAACAGAGCAGAAAGAATCGTTGTTGATAAGAAATAATTGAACCAAGAAATACAGAACAAAAGGCAAATTAGCAGATCAGCGGTTTGCCTTTTTAGTTAAATTAAAATTTACATGAAAATCCGTGAAGCTGAGTGGAAAGATATTCCACAGATTCAAATCGTAAGAAATTCAGTTAAAGAAAACACGTTATCTGATCCGAGTCTTGTTACAGATCAGGATTGTGAGAATTTTCTCTTTAACAGAGGAAAAGGCTGGGTTTGTGAAGATAACGACAGAATTTTGGGATTTGGAATTGTAGATATGAAAGAGAAAAGCATCTGGGCGCTTTTTGTTCATCCGGAATTTGAGAATCAAGGAATCGGGAGAAAACTTCACGACACCATGCTGAATTGGTATTTTGGTCAGACGGACGAGAAAATCTGGCTGAGCACTTCTCCAAGTACAAGAGCGGAGATATTCTACAGAAAATCAGGATGGACAGAAAACGGAGTTCACGGAAAGTATGAAATAAAATTTGAAATGACTTATAATCACTGGAAAAACAGATAATATGAAACAGAATATAAAATCAATGCGTCCTTTTATAGGCTCTGAAAACTTTGAAACCAGCAGGAGTTTTTACCGTGATCTCGGTTTTGAAGAGGTGGTTCTGGATGCTAAAATATCTCTGTTTAAATGGAATGAGACTGCTTTTTATCTTCAGGATGCCTATGTAAAAGACTGGATTGATAACACCATGCTTTTTGTAGAAGTTGAAAATACAGACGAATTTTATCAGGAACTCATCAGTTTAAATCTCACAGAAAAGTATGAAAAAGTAAGAATTTTGCCTGTGAGAACGATGGATTGGGGAAAAGAATGTTTTGTTCATGATCCTTGCGGAATTTTGTGGCATTTCGGAGAATTTTTTTAATCAATTGTAACTAAGAGAAAAATTACATTACTTTCATTTAAAAGCAATTAATCAACCACAAACGAAGAATGATCTACGCTTTCGATACCTATTATTACGACGATTATGCCCATACAGTCTGTTTAGCCTTTCAGGATTGGAATTCTAAACAGGAAGCAGAAATTTTTACAGAAAAAACATCAATTACTTCCGATTACGAAAGCGGAGCTTTTTACAAAAGAGAATTACCCTGTATTCTCAGTCTTTTAAATAAAATTCAACTTCAGCAAGGCGATGTTATCATTATTGATGGCTACGTAACTTTGGATGAAGAAGGAAAAATAGGACTTGGAGGGCATCTTTACGAAGCTTTAGACCAAAAATTTACGGTGGTCGGAATTGCAAAGAACGGTTTTAATACACCAGATTCACGGAGAAGAACAGTTTATCGCGGAGAAAGTAAAACACCTTTATTCGTCACTGCAAAAGGAGCAGATGTAGATGAAATAAAACAAAAAGTTGAGCAGATGCACGGAAATTTCAGAATTCCGACATTACTTAAAAAATTAGATCAGCTTTCCCGAAGTTAAAATGATTTAATTTCCAACGCCTAAATTCCTTTTAGACTTTTTTGATTGCAAATTTCTTTAAAGTGACAAATGTCATTCAAATATTATTTTTATTAAGTCTAAATAAATATAAATTTGTTTCAATAAAAAAGTAAAGTACTAAAACACATATCAATCATATCCATATCAATTTTTGTTTTTTCAACCGGCAAAATCTATTTGTCGGTTTTTTGATAAAGAGACTTTCGGTATTCAATTCCCCATTTGGCAATCTCATCAATAATCGGCTCAATGGTTTTTCCGTATTCTGTGATTTCATATTCCACAGTTACAGGTTTTGTGTCTAAAACAGTACGCTTGATCAGATGATTGATTTCCATATCCTGAAGCTCTTTTGAAAGCATTTTGGCAGCAATACCGTCAATTTCTCTTAAAAGATCCATAAAACGCATTTTTTCACTCTGCATTAAAGTTCCCAGAATATGAAACTTCCATTTTCCCGATAAAATTTCCATTGAATCTTTGATGGCATTCATACGGTTTTTGCAGATAGGAGTGATGTTCAGGTTAGCTTCTTTTTTCATGATTTTAAAATAAATTATATTCCTGTAAAGGTAATAAAAAAACAGTAAGGTAGTTTCCTCGAGGAAACCAGTTTCTAAAAGGAAATCAATTACAAAAGTATGATGATTAAATATTAGATTTGTGGTAACATTAAAAAGTGTGAAACCTTTATCATCACAAAAAATGATAAATAATAAAATACTAACATTTGTGTTCCTCACGGCGGCTTTAAGCAGTTGTAACGGACAAAGTGATAAAAGTAAAAAAATGGAAAACAGATCTGCAAATCCGCTATTATGCGATCCGGCAACAGGAGTTTGTGAAGTTCCCGGAGAGAAATTTGATATTGGGAATATTGATGTAAAAACTGACGAAAAATCTGTAAAAGTTATTTATTTTACAGACCCTATCTGTTCTTCTTGCTGGGGAATTGAACCTCAACTCAGAAAACTAAAACTGGAATACGGAGATAATGTAGATATAGAATACAGAATGGGAGGTCTTCTTCCGGACTGGAGCTATAACAGCGGAGGAATAAGCAAACCTTCGGACGTAGCACATCATTGGGATGAAGTAAGTTTGTATTACGATATGCCGATCGACGGAGATATCTGGTTACAGGATCCGTTGGATTCTTCTTATCCGCCTTCTATCGCCTTTAAAGCGGCACAAATGCAGGACAGGGAAAAAGCACTGGATTTCATGAGAGAACTTCGTGAAATGGTGTTTTTAAAGAAGAAAAATATTGCAAAATGGGAACATATTACAACAGCTGCCCAAAAAGTAGGATTAAATACAGATCAGTTGAAAAAAGACTTTGAAGGAAGAGGAAAAGATCTTTTCCAGGAAGATCTGAAACTGGCAAGAGAAATGGGGGTTCGCGGTTTTCCTACCATGTTTTTTACCAATGATGCAGGAAAAAGAGAGATTGTTTACGGCTCAAAACCTTACGCATTCTACGAAACTGCTGTTCTGAGAGTAAATTCTGACACCAAGAAATCTAAATACTCCAAAAACTGGGAAAGTCTTTTTGAAAAATATAATTCGCTTACCGCAAAAGAGTTTTCAGAATTATCGGGAACGCCGAGAAAAGAAAGCGAAAGATTATTAAATGAGCTTTCCGACAAAGGAACGCTTGAAAAGCTTACCACCAAAAACGGTTCAATCTGGATCCTGAAATCGTAATTAATTTCATTAATATTTAGCAAGTTTTTTTAACAACCGGAAATTCAATGAATTTCCGGTTTTTTATTTTTATGGTGTTTATGAAAACCAGATTACAAATAAAAGAATCTGCTCTTTAGGAGCAGATCCAGTAGATAAATACATCTCATTTTTTTAATTAGACAACAATAAAAAAGCACAGCCGACAATGCTGTGCTTAAATTTTTATAAATTTAATTGCGATTTCAGAGTTGAAAAAAGCAAAATATGTTTCCACTTCAGTTGTATTTCATAGTAAATGTAGGAATAAATTTTATGCCAAACAATACACTTAATGTTAAAATTTACAACTGTGTGTTATCTTTGTGTTAATAAATCTCAAGGTTATTTTTCACGCAAAAATTGTTCGATAAAAAGATTTAAAGTTGCTTTTTCCTGATCATTTGCTTTATCATCCATTTTTCCATGATTAATAGTTGTTGACTGAACAGTGATATGGAATTTTTTTTGCTCTTCCATTGTCGGCAAAACGCCTTCATCGGCAGGATAGTCGTTTGAGCGTAAAGTATAAATTTTCGGAATCAAAGTTTTGGGCAAATACATTCTCCGGTTATCCAGGGTAATGATTTTATACACAAAATTGGGATAATTATTGGCGAAAAGAGCCGTCATATCTCCGCCGTTTGAATGTCCGATTAAAGTAAGATGTTTATAATCAAGCTCAGTTTTCGTTTTTTTTAGTTCATTCAGAACAAATAAAATATTTTCTGTACCGCGTTCCCAGAAAGGCATTCTTACGATTTGAGGTTTTCCCTCTGAAGGAATAAGCTGATCTGTCGGAAGCTCATGCTGAATGCTTACCACAAAATATCCTTTTGAAGCCAGATTCTTTGTTAAGTAGGAATACTTTAAATAATCTCCCCCTGTATTGGCACCATAACCGTGACTGAAAATGACGATCTGTTGTTTTGAAATTTTCTCTGAGGTTTTGGGACTGAAATAAGCAACCGGAATTTTGCGGTTTCTCGATTTATCAAACATTGTCAGAGTATCTAATTTTACAGGGTAACTGCTGTTCAGATTTGCATTTTTTTTCGTTGAACAGCTCATGATTACCAGAGCAATTAAAAATAAAAAGACGGAATTATATTTCATGGTAAAGTTAAATCAGTGAAGTTATTTAAATTAAAAGAGTTTTGCTACTTTAAGAGCAGAATCTGTGTAGAAACAGGAATAAGTCTATCAATCAATCAATCCGTAGGTTTAAAAAAATGTTCTAAAGATAGCGTTCCTACGGAACGCAAACGTCCTCCTAATATTATTTTTACACAGATAAAACTCCATAGAGTTTTCGAACGTTTTACTTTAACAAGTTTAAAAATATAAAACAGAGAGTAAAGATTACTCTCTGTTTTTTAGTTTTCCAGCTTTTCTTTAATATATCGTGCTGTATGGGATTTCTTATTTTTTGCCAGTTCTTCGGGAGTTCCGGTGAAGACAACCTCACCGCCGTGTTTTCCGGCTTCAGGACCGATGTCGATGATGTAATCTGCAGATTTAATGATATCGGGTTGATGTTCAATCACAATCACAGAATGTCCAAGATCAATCAAAGCCTGTAAAGACTTCAGTAATTTCTGAATATCATGGAAATGAAGTCCCGTTGAAGGTTCGTCAAAAATAAATAACGTCTTATCTGTTGTGACCCCTTTCACAAGGAAGGATGCCAGTTTTACACGCTGTGCTTCACCGCCGGAAAGGGTAGAAGAGCTCTGTCCTAACTGCAAATATCCCAAACCTACATCCTGTAAAGGTTTTAATTTGGTTGCGATCTTTTCTTCCTTATTATCTTTGAAAAATTCCAAAGCCTCATCTACGGTCATATGAAGGATATCCGAGATATTTTTTTCATCATATTTAACCTCGAGAATTTCACTTTTGAAACGGGTTCCTTTGCAGACTTCACACTCCAGTTCAATATCTGCCATAAACTGCATGGAAACATTGATAACGCCTTCTCCTTTACATTCATCGCATCTTCCGCCATCTACGTTGAAGGAAAAATGTTTCGGTTTATAACCCATCATTTTTGCGATTTTCTGCTTAGCAAAAAGATCTCGGATGTCGTCGTATGCTTTCAGATACGTTACAGGATTGGATCTTGAAGACTTTCCGATAGGATTCTGATCGATGAGTTCAATATGCTGGATCAGTTTTTTGGGAAATTCAACAGAATCATAATCTCCTTTTTTACCGCCCATTCCAAGCTGAATCTGGATGTCATTGGTAAGAATCTCCTTCATTAAAGTTGATTTTCCGCTTCCTGAAACTCCCGAAATTACAACAAGATTTTCCAGAGGGACATCTACATCAATATTCTTAAGATTATTTTGTCTTGCTCCTTTTATGTGAATCCATTCTTTACCTTTTCTCCGCTTTTTGGGAACTTCAATTTCCAGTCTTCCCGTAAGATATTTTGAAGTTAATGTATCTGCATCTTTCAGCTCTTTGTAATCTCCTGCGAAAACCAATTCTCCGCCAAGATAACCTGCTTCCGGACCAATATCAATAATATAATCCGCTCCTTTCATCACGTCTTCGTCATGTTCCACAACGATTACGGTGTTGCCAAGATCACGGAGATTCTGCAAAACTTCAATCAGGTTTTCCGTATCTCTAGAATGCAGTCCGATGGAAGGTTCATCCAGAATATAAATGGAACCCACCAAAGAACTTCCCAGACTTGTTGCTAAATTTATTCTCTGACTTTCTCCGCCGGAAAGCGTGTTGGATGTTCTATTTAAGGTTAAATATCCTAAACCGACTTTTAATAAAAACTCAAGTCGGGTGGTGATTTCATATAAAAGTCTTTTGGCAACTTCCTGATCGTGTTCGGATAATTTTAAGCTTTTAATTAAAGGAAAAAGCTCATCCAGAGGAAGCTCGATCATCGATTGGATATTGTGTCCGTCGATTTTCACCCAGCTTGTTTCTTCACGCAGTCGCAAACCTTCGCAAGTCGGGCAGAGTGTTTTTCCGCGATAACGTGAAAGCATAACACGATATTGAATTTTATACAGGTTTTCCTCAAGCATTTTGAAGAAATTGTCAATCGATGGGAACGTGCTTTTTCCGTCTCCTTTCCAAAGGTACTTTTTCTGTTCTTTGGTTAACTGATGATACGGCTTATGAATCGGGAAGTCTTTTGCTTTTTTAATGAAATCTTTTTTCCATTCGCTCATGCTTTCTCCTTTCCATGAAGCAACCGCATCTTCGAAAACGGACAATGTTTTGTTGGGAATTACAAGATCTTCATCAATTCCGATCACTTTTCCGTATCCTTCACAAGTCGGACATGCTCCGTAAGGATTGTTAAAACTGAAAAAATGGACATTCGGCTCTAAAAATTCGATTCCGTCAAGTTCAAATTTGTTTGAAAACTCTTTTACTTTTCCGGTATCAACATTTTTTAATGAACAATATCCGCGACCTTCATAGAAAGCCATCTGAATAGAATCTGCCAAACGCTGAAGAAAACTTTCATCTTCCTCGTAAGTAAAGCGGTCTATTACCAGATTAATTTCCATTCCTTTTTCTGGGGTAAAGCCAAAACTTTCCAGATCTTCGATTCCTGCAACATTCCCATTAATTTCGAGCCTTGTAAAACCTGCCAATTTCAGAACATTTAAATTTTCTCCAAAATTTGCGGCATCGTAATCATAAGGAGCTGTTAATAAAAAGGAAGTTTCTTTTTTTGAAGATTTAATAAAATCCACGACATCGGAAACCGAATCTTTTTTTACCTCTTCGCCTGAAACTGGAGAATAGGTTTTCCCGATTCTTGCAAAAAGAAGCTTCATGTAATCGTAGATCTCCGTAGAAGTTCCTACCGTAGATCTGGGATTTGAAGAAATTACTTTCTGCTGAATGGCAATAGAAGGTGCCAAACCTTTGATATCGTCAACTTTAGGTTTTTCTAATTTTCCTAAAAACTGACGTGCGTAAGAGCTTAAGCTCTCTACATATCTTCGCTGTCCTTCCGCGTAAATGGTATCAAACGCTAATGAAGATTTTCCGCTTCCGGAAACTCCTGTAATAACAATGAGTTTGTTTTTCGGGATAAGAACATCTATGTGTTTCAGATTATTAAGATGTGCATTCTTAACGAAAATCTGTTTTTTAATATCTATATCTGTTGTATGAGCCATAGTAAAATTAAGACTAACAAAATTACGAATTTTTGGTGGATTACAGGCCGATATAATTTTTGGTAATTACTTACGTTTTTACACGACAAAGGGAAAACCATAAAAATATGTTAATTTTTCTCTTATGAGTGAACCATTATTAAACAGATTGCATCTTTCATAATGTAAACTTAATATTTACTATACCATGATAAACACTAATATAAAGTCTGTACTTGAATTGCTCCAGACTTTTTCAACGGAGGAAAAATGTATCGATTATCTTGAACAGATGAGATGGGGAGGAATAGTAGAGAGTCCTTTCGATTCTGAATCTCAAGTATATAAATGCAGTAAAAATCGATATAAATGTAAAAATACAGGAAAATATTTCAATGCCAAAACCGGCTCTATGTTTGAAAATTCTAAAATTAGCTTACAGAAGTGGTTTCTGGCGATCTGGCTGATAACTTCCCACAAAAAAGGAATAAGTTCTCTACAGCTTGCAAAGGATATAGACGTCACCCAAAAAACAGCCTGGTTTATGCTGCAAAGAATACGCGCCTGCTTTGGAATTGAAAATCATAATGAATTGGAAGGAACTGTAGAGTGTGATGAAACTTTTATCGGTGGAAAAAATAAAAACAGACATAAAAATAAAAAAGTAAAAAATTCGCAGGGAAGAAATTATAAAGACAAAGTGCCGGTAATGGGAATGTTGCAGAGAGGAGGCAAAATGAATGCTTTTGTAGTAGATGATACCAAGAAACTGAGTATTCAGCCCCTGATTTATAAATTTATAATTCCTGAAAATACCAGACTAATCAGTGATGAATGGTGGGGTTATAGCGGATTATGTAAGACGTACGATCATAAAATAGTGGATCACTCTAAAAAAGAATATGTAAATTCTGCAGACAGTAGTATTCATACCAATACTATTGAAGGTTCGTGGAAAATTTTAAAAAATTCTCTGAACGGAACTTATAACCATGTTTCTAAAAAGCATCTTCAGAAGTATGTAGACGAATTCGTATATAAATTTAATTTGAGGGAAATATCAGATGGTGATAAATTCAGGTATTTTCTTACAAACAGTGAAGTGAGGACGAAATATAAAGATTTAGTTAAGGATAAAAACTAATTTATTTACTACGTTATATTGTTTTTTAGTTTAAATATTTAATTATTTGAGTAATAAATAATAATATATATTTGAATCATAAATTAATAATATAATTTTTTTCATTTTTGTAGTTAATGGCTAAAGCTATGTGATAAAAAAGTTTTAATTTAATATAGCCGATAATATCTAATAACTAAAAAAATGACACCAAAACAATTAAAACACAAAAATGTTAAAAATATAACCGATAAAGGAAGTCTCTATTTTGATATAGCAGATATAAAAGAAAATCATCCGGACTTAAAGGTTGATACAGAGAAAATAATATCAGTACATGATGTAAAAGTTATCAAAGCGAAATATATTTCAGAATGTACAGACTTTGATAAGAGTATAAAAGGAATCTTTAAAAAGAAATAATAAAGTCACATAGTGTAGAATTGTATATACTTACCTAAGCTAATAACCACCGTAATAAGTATTTAACAGTCTGGTGAATTTTTTAAGTATTTTTAAGTTCAAAGTATTGTTTTTTATTTTAAAATTTGTTAAAATTGTACCAATAAATATGTAATATAGAAATGAGAAAGCTGTTCAGAGATCTTATTACACATTTAATGAGAAAAAGATAACGAAATTACTTCCCAAGATGCGATTTTTCAGTCGCATCTTTTTTTTATGACAACTATCATTTGTCTTTCTTCATGATCTCCAGTACTTTTGCGCTCACGAAACTAACTGAGAATAAAACTGATTATGATTAAAAGAATACTTCCTGTTTTTCTTGTAGGAACTTTCTGCTTTACGCACGCACAGGAAAAATCTACCGATATTGAAACAATTGAGGTTCAGGGAAAACTTATTTCAACCCCTTACAAAACGGCAAACCAGAATATTACCATCATTACAAGAGAAGAAATTATCAATTCTCCTGCAAAAAGCATCGATGAAATTCTTCAGCAGGTTCCGGGAATGGATATCAGAAGGAGAGGAGCCAATGGAGTACAGAGTGATATCGGTTTTCGGGGAAGTTCTTTTGAGCAGGTTCTGCTTCTTCTTAACGGAATCAGAATGAATGATTCTCAAACCGGGCATAACTCCATGAATCTTCCAGTAGATCTTGATGATGTCGAAAGAATTGAAGTAATTAAAGGTCCTGCAGCAAGACGATTCGGACAGAACGCCTATGCCGGAGTAATTAATGTGATCACCAAAACGAATCCCGGAAAAAGAGTAAAAATAAGTGCAGAAGGCGGAGATTATGAAACGTATGGTTTTGGTCTGAACGCACAGCTTGGAAATGAAAAATTTTCCAATTCTTTACAGGCTAATTCTGCAAGTTCAGAAGGATATATGTACAATACAGATTATGAGATCAGAAATGTATTTTATCAGAGTAAACTGAATATAAAAGATGGTGATATCAGACTTCAGGCCGGTTTTTCTGAGAAGAAATTCGGAGCAAACGGTTTTTATGCATCGAAAGCAGCTACGGAACAGTATGAAGAGACGCAGGCTTCAATTGTAAGTTTAGCCCATCAGCAAAGATTTGGCAAGATGAAACTCAGTTCAAATGTCTACTGGAGAAGAGGGCAGGATATGTATCTTTTCAACAGACAAAAGCCTGAAATTTACCGAAACATGCACATCGGGAACAATGTAGGAGGAGAAGTTAATTCTACTTACGAATGGGGATTTGGAACAACAGGAATAGGAGTAGAACTAAGGAAAGAATTTCTGGTAAGTAACAATTTAGGAGAAAGAAACCGTTTTGTTTCACAGGTTTTCTTTGAGCACCATTTTGCTTTATTAGATAAAAAACTAAACATTACTCCGGGAATTTCCTGGGCAAATTACTCTAAGGAAGGAAACTTTTTCTATCCAGGTCTGGATGTAGGATTTAGCTTTAACCCAAACAATAAGATTTACGGAAATATTGCAAAAGTTCACCGGGTTCCCACCTTTACAGATCTGTATTATGTAAGCAAAACGGAAGTTGGAAATCCGAATCTGAAACCTGAAAGCGCAGTTTATGCAGAAGTAGGATACCAATATCAGACAAAAAATATTCTGGCAAAAGTGAGCGGATTTCTTCGGGATTCCGGAAATGCGATCGACTGGACAAAAATTAAACCGAATGATGCAGTCTGGTATGCACAGAATATAGGAGATACCACTTTAAAAGGAATAGAAGCAGAACTGAATCACAGATTAACTGAATGGCTGAAATATACGGTCGGCTATACTTATCTGGATAACAAAGCGAATCAGTCTGATAATTTTGTGGCAAGATATGTTCTGGATAATTTAAGACATCAGTTTATTGCAAAGCTGGAAACAAAATTCCTGAAAAACTTTACCAATGAAGTAGTTTACCGTTACAACGAAAGACTGAATAACGGAAGCTACAATCTTCTGGATGAAAAACTGAGTTTTGCCAAAAAAGATTTTTCAGTGTACGTTTTGATCAATAATTTAACAAATACTTCATATACAGAAACTTTTGGTGTACAGATGCCGCAAAGATGGTTCCATATTGGCTTTTCCTACAATATTAATATTAATTAAATGTTAATTAATGATGAATTAAAGTTAATATTACGAAATTGTTAATTCATTTACATTTGCAAAAATTTTTTAGATGAAACTATTTGTGAGTTTGAGTTTACTTTTAGGCGTTACATTTTTTAAAGCACAGGAACATATTTCCAGCTTCAACGCACTCACCATCACTTATAAATTTCATCCTAAATTTTTCCTTTATCTGGAAGGACAGTCACGAGGAATTGAAGAATATACATACCCCGATTACTACGAAATTAAAGGAGGATTGGGGTATAATCTTACCAAAAATCATAAACCTTTTATCGGGTTGGGAAGATATGCGACTTATAAAGATCGTTCTATCAACAAAGAAGAGTTCCGGGTATGGTTACAGGACGTGATCGATTTTAAAAAAGGAATTGTAAAGTTTGAAAACAGAATCCGTGCAGAAAAATCATGGTTTTACGAGCCTCAGTCTGACAAAAATTCTGAAAGAATGCGTTACCGTTACCGTCTGAATGTAAGTGTTCCTCTTAATGCAAAAGAAGTAAAGAAAGGAACTGTTTTTGCCAATGCATACGATGAGGTTTTCTTTGTAAGTCCGATGAAACCGACTTTTGCAAGAAACAGAGTGTATGTTGGCGGTGGTTATCAGATCGATAATAGTGTGGGAGTTGTTGCAGGATATCTTTGGCAGAGAGAATTCAATGCTTCTTCAAACCAGAATTTTCATTTCCTGTATGTTGCATTAAACATCAATATCGACGGAACCAAACATCCTGTTAAAACATTTGAATATCCAGGAGCGGATTAAGATTTTAAAATACAGAGCCTTCCCTAAATTAATGTCATTTAAGGAAAAGGCTGTTTTCTTTTAATATTTTTCTATTAGATAATGATAAGCTTTCAGGTATTTATTAAATCTTTTAATGTCTTTTGGGGTAAGTTCCCGGTTTACCCTTCTCAGATCCATATTATCGCGCAGATCGTTTAATTTTACGGCAACCGCAAGAGGAGAACGTTCGGTTCTTCTTACGAAATCATCATAATCTTCATCAGGATCAAATTTTGTGAGACAGCTTATCGCAAAAATAATATATTCCGGAAATCCCTGATCTCTTAAATAATCAAGGCTGAATTCCTGAGGATGATCTTCAACAACATCATGTAAAACGCCTACAATTTTTTCGTCCATTGTTTTTCCGTATTCCATTACCCGCATAACGTGTGCAATGTATGGAGCGTGATATTTGTCGGTTTGTCCTTTATGTGCCTTATCGGCTATTTTTATTGCCCGGTGGAGCATTTCTTCTTTTGTCATTTTTTGTAAAGTAGATTACAAAAATAAAAAATGCCTCAAAACTATGAGACATTTTACAAAAATTATTTTAGGATATCTTTTTTAATCGAGTTCTTCTTCCACGGAGGCGTTTGGCGCATTGTTTTTTACAGATTCAATGCCTTTTTCCATGCCGTTGTCAGATTCATACATCTGGCTGCTTCCGATAACCTGCCCGTTGGTAGCTTTCAGATTAAAATAAAAACGATCGTCTTTTGCGGTAAGTCTTTCAAATTTAGAGTCGTCCTGAGAGTTTTTTCTTACCGACTCAATACCATTCTGGCATCCGGCTTTAGAACTGTAACCTTCGCTGGAAAGAATTACCTGTCCGTTTGCCGCCTTTAAATTAAATTGAAACTCACCGTTTTTTCTTGTAGAAATAATAAATTTTCCCATGTGTATAATAATTTTTTAAAATTTGTTTATTTGGATGTTGAAGGAAGTTCTTTCTCCTCTTTTTTTGGTGCTTCCGGAGCAATAGAATTCAGCATTTTATAATCGTGATGATCTGTTTTGTTGTTTTTAAGACCAGAATACGCTGTTCCTTCTTTCGGTTTTGCAGAAGGCATTTTATACAAGTTTCTTTGATCCGATTTCTGCGGCGGTTGAATTGTCTTGGAATCCATTTTATAAATCCCGACAGAATCTGTTCTCGGAATTAAAGGTTTTCTGATTTTTTGCTGTGCTGAAAGTGAAGCTGAAAACAGCAGAATGGCTAATAATGTTATTCTCATTTTTTGTATTTACGTTAAAAGTATAAAAAATAATTGAATTTAAAAAAAGGTTAAATGTAATATTTCAAAGACAATTGAATTTTCTTTTTTATTACATCTGAAAAATTTTAATTGAAAAATCATTACTTTTGAAAACAACAAAAAAATTATAACTATGAAATGGTACTTAAAAGTATTAAAACAGTACGCTGATTTTAACGGAAGAGCAAGAAGAACTGAATATTGGATGTATCTTTTATTTAATCTGATTTTTGCAGTTATTGCTGCGGTATTAGATAATATTCTTGGTTTGAAATTTACACCTGAAATTCCTTATGGATACCTTTATTTATTGTATGCACTGGTAACTTTTCTTCCGGGGTTGGCTGTTTCTGTAAGGAGATTGCATGATGTGGATAAAAGCGGGTGGTTCCTGTTTATTTCCTTAATTCCAATTATCGGGGGAATATGGCTTTTAGTGTTGTATGCGACTGAAGGAACACAAGGTAGAAATCAATATGGAGATGATCCTAAAGGAAACTATAACGAAATAAACGAAATTGGACAAAAACAATTTTAATAAAAAAAATCCCGAAAGTAATTTCGGGATTTTCTATTATATTCAAACTATTTTTAATAGTGTCCTTTCTCAATAAAATGAGCTGCCACTTTTTCTGTTAGTGCAACCACATTAGGATGATTGGTATACTTCGTGAATCTTCTTAGTCCGGAAAGCATCATTCTCTGCTCGTCACCTTCTGCAAAAGAAACAATTCCTTCTTTTGCTGCAACGATGATTTTTTCAACTGCTTTGTATAGGTTTAACTGAGCCATTGCTGCTTCCACAGAATCAGGAGAGAAATGTTTTTCAACTCTTAAAACTGCAGATTCTGCCATATAAATCTGGTTAAGAATTTCTGAAGCGTTTAACAGTAAATGCTGTTGTTTTTCAATATCCATCATATATTTCTGAAGCGCAGCTCCGGAAACCATTAAGAATACTTTTTTAAGATTCGCAATAATTGCTTTTTCTTCGCTCATAAACGCTGAATAATCCGGAACTTCGAATGAAGGAATTCCCATCAGTTCTTTGCTGATTGCCATTGCCGGAGATAATAAATCCAATTCTCCTTTCATCGCTTTCTTGATAAGCATTCCAACTGCTAATAATCTGTTGATTTCATTGGTTCCTTCATAAATTCTTGAGATTCTTGAATCTCTCCACGCCGCTTCCATCGGAGTATCTTCAGAGAATCCCATTCCTCCATAAACCTGAATTCCTTCATCTGCGGAATGCTGAGATAAATCTGAAACGAAAACTTTAAGAATTGAACATTCTACAGCGAATTCTTCAACTCCTTTCAGTTCTGCAGCCTGATGATCCAGTCCTCCTGCAACAAGTTCTTCGATTTTGTCTTCAATATTTTTTGCTGCTCTGTAAGATCCTGCTTCACTTACGAAAACTCCGGTTGCCATTTCAGCCAGTTTCTTTCTGATCGCTCCGAAAGTCGAAATAGAAACTCCGAATTGTTTTCTCTCGTTAGAATATTGAATAGAGTGGTTTAAAATTCTTCTCTGCGCATCCAGACAAGCCGCCGCTAATTTGATACGGCCAACATTCAGCGCGTTTAAAGCGATTTTAAATCCGTTGTTTCTTTCTCCTAATAGGTTTTCAACAGGAATTTTCATGTCATTAAAGAAAACCTGACGCGTAGAAGAGGCACGAATACCCAATTTGTGTTCTTCTTCACCAAAAGTAAGACTCTCAGGATTTTCTAATTCTGAACGGTTGATTACGAAACCTGTGATGTTTTTATCATCATCAATTTTGGCAAACAAAGTAAAAGTATCGGCGAATCCTGCATTGGAAATCCACATTTTTTGTCCGTTGATGATATAATGTTTTCCGTCTTCAGACAATTTTGCTCTTGTTTTCCCTGAATTGGCATCAGAACCAGCATCCGGTTCAGTCAGACAATAAGCTCCGAATTTTGTTCCCGCCGCTAAATCCGGAAGATATTTTTGTTTCTGAGCTTCTGTTCCGTAAAGAACGATGGGAAGTGTTCCGATTCCGGTATGCGCTCCATATGCTGTTGCCAATGAACCTGTAACTCCGGAAATGTAATCGCAGGCAAGCATGGTTGTTACGAATCCCATTCCAAGACCTCCGTAATTCTCAGGAACAGCAATTCCCAATAGTCCCATTTCTCCAAGTTTACGCATTACTTCTTCGGTAAATGCATAATCTTTTTTTTCGAAACGTTCTTTTTGCGGAACTACTTCTCTGTCTATAAATTCTTTCGCAGAATCGCGAAGCATTTTTTGTTCTTCATTCAGTTCTTCAAGACTGAAAATTTCGTTTGCAGGAATTTCTTTAATTAAGAATTCTCCTCCTTTTACTATATTTCCCATTTAATATTTGATTTTTTTTCTTTTTTAGTTATAATAATTCAAAGATTGAAGCTGCTCCCTGTCCTGTTCCAACGCACATTGAAACCAAGCCATATTTATTTCCGCGTTTTCTCATTTCGTCAAGAAGCTGAACAGTTAATTTTGTTCCGGTACATCCAAGAGGATGACCTAAAGCAATTGCACCACCGTTTACATTTAAAATATCCGGATTTAATCCCAGTTCTTTTTTGATTGCAACCGATTGTGAGGCAAATGCTTCGTTCAGTTCGATAAGCTCAATATCTTTTAATTCCAGACCTGCCTGTTTTAAAGCTTTCGGGATTGCATAAATTGGTCCCATTCCCATAATCCTTGGTTCCAATCCTGCTGCGGCATAAGCAACCAATCTTGCTTCAGGTTCAAGTCCCAATTCTTTCACCATTTCTTCGCTCATGACCATTACGAAAGCAGCTCCGTCGCTCATCTGGGATGAGTTTCCGGCAGTTACACTTCCTCCGTTGGCAAAAACTGGTCTCAATTTAGCCAGACCTTCTAAAGATGTATCCGCTCTCGGACCTTCATCTACTGAAAAATCAAACTTTTTAGTCTGTATTTTCTGGTTTTCGTCTAAGAAATTATATTCAACAGGAATCGGAACAATCTGATTTTTAAATTTTCCTTCCTGATTTGCTTTTAAAGCTTTCATGTGAGATTCAAATGCAAACTGATCCTGTTCTTCTCTTGTAATTTTATATTGTTTGGCAACTTCTTCCGCCGTGTAACCCATTCCCCAATAATAATCAGGGTTTGTTTTGGCAATCTGAGTTTCAGGAACCGGTTTGTAACCACCCATCGGAATGTAAGACATGGATTCTGTACCTCCTGCAATAATGCAGTCTGCCATTCCTGCCTGAATTTTTGCAGAAGCAATCGCAATCGCCTCACTTCCTGATGCACAGTATCTGTTTACGGTAACTCCGGGAACTTTGTCAGTGTTAAGCCCCATTAAAGAAATCAGACGTGCCACATTTAAGCCCTGTTCAGCTTCCGGCATCGCATTTCCTACGATAAGGTCATCGATTCTGTTTTTGTCTAATTGCGGAAGTTCAGCCATTAATTTTTCAATTACGGTTGCCGCCATTACATCGGGTCTTGTGAATCTTAAACTTCCTTTTGGTGCTTTACCAACGGCAGTTCTGAACCCTTTTACTATATATGCTGTTTTCATATGTTTTATTTAATTAAATTTTTTTGAGAATTTTTTGCCTCATAGAGGTAAACTGTTAATAGTTGTTGTTTTTGCTTTGCGGAGCTCCGTAGGAGCGACCTGTTAAATTTCAATCCATTCAAATAAATATTCAGGATCATATTTAATTTCAAATTTTTCCATAAAATCCAGATATTCTTCTTTGAATGTTTTCTTTTTATGATGTTCTTCTTGGTTTAAAATATATTTCACAACTGAATCTATACTGCTTTTAGAGTAGGAAAAAGCTCCGTATCCTTCCTGCCAGTTAAATTTTCCATTCATCCATCCTTTCTCATTAATCAATTTTGATGAACCTGCTTTAATATCTCTTACCAAATCTGAAATTGTAATCGTAGGACTTATACTTACAAGAATGTGTACATGATCCGGCATTGCAAAAACTGCGAATAATTTTTGATTTCTGTTGGAAACAATATCTGTAATAAATTTATGTAATTCTTCTCTGTTTTCTTTTGGAATCAGATTTTGTCTTCCTTTAACCGCAAAAACAATTTGAATATAAATTTGTGTATATGTGTTTGCCATAAAACTAACAGGCCGCCTCTACGAGGCTCAATGTCTTTCTAAAATTATTCTGCTATTATCAGTTCGCTCCTACGGAGCTCCCTATTAATTTCTCAACGGTTTACCATTCTGTAACATATACTGAATTCTCTCCAGTGTTTTTCTTTCACCGCAAAGCTGTAAAAACGTTTCTCTTTCGAGATTCAATAGATACTGCTCCGTTACAACCGTTGGTTCAGAAAGATTTCCACCTACCATTACGTTGGCTAACTTATCTGCAATTTTCTTATCGTGCTCAGAAATATAATTTCCGGTTAACATCTGGTCTGTTCCTACGTAGAACATTCCTAAAGCATCTTTACCTAAAACTTTTACTTTCTGTTCGATAGGCTGTGTATAACCATGTTCTGCTAAACTTTTAGCCAGCATTTTCGCAGTTTTGATTTGGGTTCTCTTATCTACGGAAACAATATCTTTACCATGTTCCAAAATTCCCATATCGTAGGCTTCATAAGCGGAAGTTGCCACTTTACCCATCGCAATATTCATGAAAGCCTCACGAAGTCTGTTGTTTTTAACGTCATCGCTATGGAATTCTCTTGATGTTCTTAAAGTTAGTTCCTTGGTTCCTCCACCGCCTGGAATTACTCCCACTCCGGTTTCTACCAATCCGATATACGTTTCTGCTGCGGCAACCACTCTGTCGGCGTGCATTGTCATTTCGCAACCTCCACCAAGTGTCATTCCGTGAGGAGCAACCACCACAGGAATAGAGGAGTAACGAACTCTCATCATTGATTTCTGGAAATACGCAATTGCCATATTCAGATCATCCCAGTCCTGTTCGATAGCCATCATTAAAATCATCGCTAAATTCGCTCCGACAGAGAAATTCGTACCCTGATTTCCAACAACCAATCCGTCGTATTCTTTTTCAGCTAAATCAATTGCTCTGTTTAAGCCATCCAGAACTTCCCCTCCTAAAGAATTCATTTTGGAACGGATTTCAAAGTTGATAATTCCGTCGCCTAAATCTTCGATGGCAGAACCGGAGTTGCTCCAAAGCGTTTTATTTTTTCTGATATTATCCAGAATAATAAAAGAATCCTGTCCCGGAATGGTATTGTATGATCCTGAGTTTTTGTCCACATAAATACTTTGTCCTTCTTCATTCACTTTATAGAAAGTCTCAACATTTTTCACCCAGTCCGAAACTTCATAACCTGCTTCTTTTGCCAGTTCGATACCTTTTTGAACGCCTACAGCATCCCAGATTTCAAACGGACCGTTTTCCCAGCCGAAACCGGCTCTCATCGCATCGTCGATTTTGTAAACCTCATCGGAAATCTCAGGAACTTTGTGAGAAACGTAAGCGAATAATGCACCCAAAGATTTTCTGTACAATTCTCCCGCTTTATCTTTTCCGCCAATTAACACTTTAAATCTGTCAATCGGTTTGTCGATATTTTTAGTTAATTCTAAAGTTGCAAAAGAAGATTTTCCCTGAAGTTCGTATTCTAAAGTATCCAGATTTAATCCGTGAATTTCAGATTTTCCTTCTGCATTTTTCACTTTTTTATAGAAACCTCCATCTGTTTTGGATCCTAACCATTTGTTATCAACCATTTTCTGGATGTAATCCGGAAGAGCAAAAACATTGTTGAAGTCATTGGCTTCAGCACCGCTTTGGCGAACACCGTTTGCCACCATTACCAATGTATCAAGACCTACAACATCCGCTGTTCTGAATGTGGCAGATTTTGGACGCCCAATTACCGGACCTGTTAATTTATCAACTTCAGAAACGGTTAACCCTAATTTCTGAACATTGTGAAGCAAATCCATCATAGAGAAAACACCGATTCTGTTGGCAATAAATGCAGGGGTGTCTTTTGCTAAAACGGTTGTTTTTCCTAAGAATTTTGCTCCGTAATTCATGTAGAAGTCGATAACTTCAGGAGCGGTATCGTTTGTCGGAATGATCTCTAAAAGAGGAAGATATCTTACAGGATTAAAGAAGTGTGTTCCTGCAAAATAATGTTTGAAATCCTCGCTTCTTCCTTCTGTTAATAAATGAATAGGAATTCCGGAGGTATTGGAAGAAATCAGCGTTCCCGGTTTTCTGAACTGCTCAATTTTCTCATAAACCGATTTTTTGATGTCCAGTCTTTCAACCACAACCTCAATAATCCAGTCTGTATTTTTTATTTTTGGTAAATCATCATCAAAGTTTCCAACCTTTATTCTGTCTGCGAATTTCGGAGAATAGAGTAGTGCAGGACTTGCTTTCTTGAGTTTTTCAAAGTTTTCCGAAGCGATTCTGTTTCTTACCGCTTTGTCTTCTTTGGTCAAACCTTTTTTCTGTTCAGCTTCAGAAAGTTCAAAAGGAACAATATCCAGCAACGAAACTTCTACACCAATATTGGCAAAGTGCGCTGCAATACCGCTTCCCATAATTCCTGAACCAAGAACTGTAACGTGTTTGATTCTTCTTTTCATTTGATTTATTATTTGTAATTGTATTAATTCTTTTGTTTGGTCATTCTAAATGATATGAATAGATTCGTTCTTCGTCAGAATGACATCGTGAGATTTTATTTTTTGTTATTTAAGTCTGTTGCAATTTTCATAATCTCGCTCATCACTTCCTTGAAGGTATCAAGCTTTTCTGGAGAGATTTTTTCCATCACTCTCTTGTTGAAATTTACCACAACTTCCTTGGAAAGATTTCTGGAGTTCAGACCTTTATCTGTAAGTTTTATAATGACTTCTCTTTTATCGGTTGTTGTTTTTTCCTTATAGATATATCCGTTATCTTCCAGTAGTTTAATAATTCTTGTAAGAGAAGTAGGTTCAATTGCCATTTTCGGACCCAGATTTGTACTTCTTGTACCTTCTTTTGGATCAATTTTTAGAAGAGTAAGCGCCTGAACCGCCGTTGAATCGTGCTCCTGAGCTAATTCGGTGTACATTTTAGAAACAGCTAACCATGTCTGTTTTAAAATAAGATCTACGTTTTCTATTTTTTCTTTATTGTTATCCATCATTTTATCCGAATGGTTATAATCCAAATTTAGTAAATATTATGCATGCATAATATTTATTTACGTTAAATTTTGTTAAATAATTGGAAATCAGAAAGTTAAATTATATGACAAGCATAATACTATGCATGCATAGTATATTGTTTATATAAGGAAAACGCGGTATTAATGAATGGTTTTCACTAAATTAACGATTTCTTCAAAAGATTCGCATTTGAAATTTTGTAAACCGTTATTAATGTTCCAAAAGTTGTCCCGAAACTCAAATTTCAGAGAAGAAAGATCTTTTTGAAAGTTTTTTTGCAGCAAAGAGTACAGCATTTCTTTGTAAGCGTCCGAAGCAATGATTTTTGGCGCCACAAATTTTTCATTGATCTGAAACAATGAAGGATTGATTAATTCATCATGCTGAAGCAGAACGTCTTCTACAATTCCCGAGAATAGATTACCATCTTTTACATACCAGATTTT
Organism: Chryseobacterium sp. C2(2020); assembly: GCF_014218915.1. Taxonomy (NCBI): domain Bacteria; kingdom Pseudomonadati; phylum Bacteroidota; class Flavobacteriia; order Flavobacteriales; family Weeksellaceae; genus Chryseobacterium; species Chryseobacterium sp. C2(2020). Next base: position 782 of record NZ_JACLCT010000012.1, on the reverse strand, counting down.
GTCTGCAAATTCTTTGGCAAGACGCCAGTCGTGAGATGAAAAAAGGATTAATTTATTCTGCTCTTTTGCTAATTTCCGGAGTGTTTTGAGAATGATAATTTTATTTTTTTCATCCAGATGAGTCGTGGGTTCATCCAGAATAATGATGGGAGCATTCTGTGTAATGGCTCTTCCGATAAATGCTTTCTGAAGATTTCCGTCCGACAGATTTTTAAGCAGCGTGTTTTTGTACTGCTCAAGATCGAGTTCTTGAATAATATGTGCAACTTCTTCTCTGTCTTCTTTTTTCAGCTCAAAATAAAAAGGATAATAAATGTATTTCCCCAACGAAATTAGATCTTCCACCGTATAATTCTGCGGAATTACTGAACTGGAGAAAACAATAGCAATCTGTTCTGCAATTTCCTTGACGGAAAGATTTTTTACATTCCTGTTATTGATGAAAATTTCACCGCTTAAAACAGGGATCTGATGCAAAATAGATTTAATAAGAGTAGTTTTCCCGACACCATTATTTCCAATCAAAAGGCAGACCTCGCCTAATTTCAGATGAGCTGTTGCATTTGAAATTAAGGTTTTATGATAGCCAATGTTTGCTTGTTTGATTTGTAGGTGCATTATGGTTGGATTTTCGCTAAGGCGCAAAGTTTTTTTTGCAAAAATACTGTTTTTAAGACGCAGGGAATTTGACTTTGTCAAATTTTTATTTTGTTTATTTATAAAAAGTTGACAATTCTTGTTACCCCGTTTTTAAAAATATCAGATTGAAAGTTTAAAAGCAG
>NZ_JACLCT010000011.1:0-112335 GCF_014218915.1 Chryseobacterium sp. C2(2020) | reverse complement strand
CTTATTTTTGAAAAAAGGCTCAGATTATAAAATCCAAGCCTAACTTTTCTACTTACACACTTTACGGGATAGTGTCAGGTTTAAGTTATTTAATTTCTTTCATGAATTTTTCTAACGCTTCAAAAGAGTCTGTTTCTTTAGAAAAAGCAGGATAAATTTCAACATGCGATGCTCCGGAATCTTTCAGCCATTTTGTCCAGATGATTTTCATGATCTCAAAATCTGTTGGCTGAATGGTTGTTGAACCATTTTTATCAAGCGATCTATCTACCATTTCTAAAATTAAAATATTAATATCGTGAAGGTTATTAGACGTTTTTTTAATTAAATATTCAGGTTTTGAACTGATAAATTTTTCGAGGTCAGCGGATTTACTATTCAAAAACTCGGTTCTTATTTTTTTGATTAATTGCTGGTTTAATGTATATCCCAAATTGTTATTAGCGCTTTCTATGTAGCCGTCTGTAAAAAGGACAACAATATTCTTTATATTTTTAATTGTTTGTGCTGTGCTATCAATTTTATCGGGATTATTTATAATGGAGCTTTTGATTGTCTCATTGAAGTAATTCCAGACATCAGAACCGGAAGAATTTTGTAAAGAATAATTATAAATCTTTGAAACCCCGGATTTAAATTTAAACACATCAGATTTCAAACCTTTTCTTTTGTATTCAGAGGATGCCGATAAGTTATTTTCAAATTTTTTGAAATTAATTTCCAGATCTTTTGGATCCACTACATTCTTGTTCAGAATTCCCCGGTTAATAAAATCCAGTTTATAGACATCAAGCTGATTCATTTGTCTGTTATTTGTCTGTAATAAATGTTCAATGTTGCATATTATATTATTGATTAACAGCGTGTCGTTTACCGGTTTGGGATGGATATCTTTGTTGATTCTGTTAGATAAATCAGGCACAATTAGTACATTATAATCATGGATTTTTGTAAAAGACTTTATATCAACTTTATTTTTTTCACAAGAATTAAACAGAAGAAATGTGAGTGCTAAAATGCATAAGGTAAATTTTGTTTTCATAAAATATTTAAGTTTAATTTTGGGCGAAGTCGGTAGCGAAACTTTCATTAAAAGCAATCATATTTAGCCATTTTTCGCATTCTCTAATGGCTTCAGTTGTTTTTGCTTCAGCTTTCGGAACAGCATAAATTTCAAATAAATATTTGCTCCAACCTTCCATAAAGATGTTCACTCGGTTTTTCATTTCTGGTTTGGATATCGGAAGTCTGTCGTTATCAACCTGACTTTGATAAATATGAGCAAGATTTTCTACTTTTTCTTTAAAAGTCAGTAACATTTGCTTCAGATTATTGATCTTGGTGTTCGTCTGCATTGGTAAATCCTGAAGCTGCTTTGTAAAGTTTATTTTATTTCTTTCCGATGCGGAAATTTCACTGCGTAATCTGTTGTTTTCCTCTTTCAGGCTATTAATTTCCAGTCTGTAATCCTGCATTTCTTCTTCCAGTTTTTTAACAACGAATTCAGTTTTTTCCTGATGATGCGTTTTAGTTCTTTTATGATAGGACTGATAGAATTTTTCTGTAACAATTCCAAATAAATATACTCCTAAAGTCCCAAGAATAAAGACCATCCAAAAATTTTCCGTCTGTAAAATATCTTTAAATTCTAACTGCTTATCGGTACGGTTGGTTAAATATTCTATAAAGTTGATATTTTTTGCCACCCGATAAGCGATAAAGCAATCAACCAGAAAAATTAAAAATATGCCTCCGTAATTGTTAAACAGTCTCTTCAATGTATTACTTACGCTGCTTTCTTTATCAGATGGTTCTTCTTTATTGGGCATGATTAGTTTCATCATTCCTAGTCCTAAAGGAATACTGACGAAAAGGAACAGGAATAATATTCCGCCGGCTCCTTTGTTCCAAATTTGTGTGATGGCATCAGAATTAAAAACTTCCGGTGTTTCCGGAACTGTACCTCTGTTTAAAGCGGATAGTGTTTCATTTTTCGAAAAAATAAATATATAGGCAACAGAAGAATAAAATACGAATATATACGATAAAAGCATGATACCTATAAATCCTAAAGTAACTGTTAAAGGCCAGTTAACAGGAGGTTTTACAAAATCAACTTTCAATTCGTTTATTTTTTTCATCAGAACATCAATTTTATCCTGAATGAAAGGGATTTTGATGGAATTATTGGATTCTATAAGCTGTTTTTTATCCTCAATATTTCTCTCGGTTTCCCGAATGTTATTTTCTGTGTTTTGTATTTCAGCATCCAGATTATAATTTAGTGTGTCAATCTCATTCTGAGTTTTCATTTCTACGTTACTGATGCTGACTTTCAATTGCTCTTCAATTCTGTTTTTAAGTCTGGTTTTCTTCTCTGCAATCACTTCTATTTCGTTAATGAAATTCGAGTAAAGACTATCCATCGCTTGTGGAAGAACCTGATGATCGCCCTGATTTTCAAAAGCTCTTTGATAAGCGTTTTCTTTCAGAAGATTTTTATCGAATGAGCCGACTTCTGTCGCTATAATGCTATCCAGAACATCTTTAAAATCTTTCAGAGATTGCTCCTGAAAATTCAATGGTTTATTTGGGGTTTCAGATTTTAAAGGATTCATTACCGGAAGAAATGATGCGTTTTCTTCTCTCTCAATTTCTTCAAGACTCAGTCCGTTGTTGAGTTTTTCCACCCGATCTTTGATCTTGAAAAAACTTTCTGTAAGTTCATTTACTGTCTTAGGAAAATTCGTTACCAGTACCTGTTCATGATTATTTTTGGCATTATTTGACCAATTATAGGAACCAGAAATGGCGATAGTACGGTCTATCACACAAAATTTCAGATTCATCATTCCGTAACCAATATTCCTGATTTTCGTAAAATGTAAGCCCTGACTTACCAAAATATCAAAATCGAGTTTTTCATTATCGGGCTGATCAGAAAGAACCAGTAAAACTTTTACGTTTTGCAGAAGTTTTTCTTTAATAATTTCATACAAATCCTGATTGGTGAACCAAGCCATAGCAATCAGAATTTCGGATTTTGCATTTCTCAGCTCAGATTTTATTCTCAGTAAAATATCATCCGTATTAGAAATAGAATCTTGAATCATTGTATTCATAATTATGGTTATAAAGTTTTAAAATGGAGAAAAAATTAAACTATTATTTCTGTTTTAATTAATCAGTTTTATGACACAAATGTAAATACATGAAAAACAATTTTTTTACGGTTTTCCGTAATCCAAAATTTTTATACAAAAAAATGCCCGAATATAATATCCGGACATTTAGTTTTAGAAATATATAAGTAAGATTACTTTAACGTAAACTTCACCTTCGTTTTTATGGCATCGGAAGAATTACCGATTTGTGCTTCAAAATCTCCCGGTTCTGCAACCCAATCGTGTTTTTGGGGATCGAAGAAACTTAAAGCAGATTGATCAATGGTAAACGTTACTTCTTTTTCTTCTCCCGGATTCAGATACACTTTTTCAAAACCTTTCAATTCTTTAGCCGGTCTTTCAACAGACGATTTCAGGTCGGAAATATACAGTTGGGCAACTTCCGCTCCGGCTCTTTTCCCTGTATTTTTTACAGAAACTGTGAATGTAATTTTATCATCCTGAGACATCGTTATTTTATCAGCTTTGGCTTTTCCAAACTCAAAAGTGGTGTAGCTTAAACCATGTCCGAAACTGAATAACGGCTTGATTTTTTTCGTATCATGCCATCTGTAGCCCACAAAAATTCCTTCATTGTATGCAATATTGATCGGGTTTTTCTGATCTTTTCCTTTATCCGCTGCCAATTCCGCTTTATTTCCGGGATATTCTCCCAATTGATGCGCAGAATTATCTTCCAGTTTCACAGGAAAAGTAAAAGGCAGTTTTCCTGAAGGGTTTGCATCACCTGCTAAAACCGAAGCTATAGAATTTCCTGCCTCAGAACCCAAATACCAAGCCTGAACTACAGTCGGAACTTCTTTAATCCACGGCATTGCCACCGCATTTCCGGAAACCAGAACAACCGCAAGGTTTTTATTCGCCTTTGCCAGTGCAGCAATTACATGGTCCTGATTGTAAGGCAATCCGTAACTTTTTCTGTCGTTTCCTTCACTGTCCTGAAAATCTGCTTTGTTTAATCCTCCGACGAAAATAACGTAATCAGATTTTTTTGCCAGTTCTACAGCTTCGTTTAATAATTCAGCTTCAGAACGGTTGTCTTTTAAATCCTGTCCGGATTTTACCCCATTGTATTCTCCGCCGATGTCTCCCACATAACCTCTTGCATATTGTACGTCTGACTGTTTCCCGAATCTCGCTTTAATTCCGTCTAAAGGAAGCGTTTCGTACTTCACTTTTAATGAAGAAGAACCACCGCCAACCGTCATGATTTTGATAGCATTTTCGCCGATTACAGCAATCTTTTTAGCTTTATTCAGATCAATCGGAAGGATATTTCCCTGATTTTTCAACAATACAATTCCTTCTTCCCCGATTTCTTTTGCAATAGCTTTATGCTCCTCAGAAGCGATATTTCCGAAAGGTTTGTTTCGGTTCATTGTTGTTTTATACGCAAGATTTAAAAGCCTTGAAACCTTATCATCCAGTTCTTTGGTTCCTACTTTTCCTGATTTAATTAAATCTAAATAAGGTTTTGCCAGATAATAATTGTCGTAAGCATTTTTTGTACCTGCTGAAAGTCCGTTTGTCCAGCTTCCGAACTCAAGATCCAGTCCGTTATGGATAGCCTGTTCGGTATTGTTAACAGCACCCCAGTCGGAAACCACAACCCCTTTATATTTCCATTCACCTTTTAAAATATCATTCAGAAGATATTGGTTCTGGCTTGCATACTGACCTTTGTACATATCATAAGCTCCCATAATCGTCCAAGAATCACCTTCTGTTACAGCCGCTTTGAAAGCCGGAAGATAAATTTCGTATAAAGCTCTGTCGTCCACTTTTACATTGCTTGTATGACGGAACATTTCCTGATTGTTCAGGGCGAAATGCTTCACAGAAGTTGCCACACCATTCGATTGAACGCCTTTGATGTAAGGAACCACCATTTTTGAAGTCAGATAAGGATCTTCACCCATGTATTCGAAATTTCTTCCGTTGAGTGGAGTTCTGTAAATATTAACTCCCGGTCCCAGAAGAATATCTTTTTTTCGGTAACGGGCTTCTTCACCCAGTGCTTTACCGTAATTCCATGACATTTTTTTATTCCATGTCGCGGAAAGTGCCGTTAAAGCGGGGTAGGCGATAATAGAGTCGTTTGTCCAGCCTGCCTGATTCCATTCGTCCCACATCACTTCCGGACGAACTCCGTGAGGTCCGTCCGTCGTCCAGAATTCAGGAATTCCCAATCTCGGAACACCCGGTGAACTGAATTTTGACTGGGCATGAAGCATCGCCACTTTTTCTTCCAGAGTCATTCTGGAAAGTGCATCTTTTACCCGTAATTCCACAGGTTTGGATTCGTCTAAATAAACAGGAAGCGGTGTATTTTGAGCCATATAAGAAACAGAAATAAATGTGAATAAACTTACAATGGCGGTTTTCTTAAACATAAAAAGCCTTTTTTGATTGGAAACAAAAATAGCAAAAAATTTTATTATCTCAAATTGAGAAAATAAATTTTAAATAAATAATTTTTAATAACCCGTGATTTGAAAATAAAAAAGACATCATTTCAAAAAGCTGAAACAATGTCCAAATATATAATAATAGACTTTTTCAAAATGTCAATAGTGAATTGTCAATGGTGAATTGTCAATTGTGAATTGTCAAGGATGAATTGTCAATGATGAATTCTGCGGCATTATGAAAGAATTCACTATTAACCATTCACCATTCACCAAATCAGTTCCAGCCTTTTACAGCACCGCCTTTGAAAATTTCTTCAGCCTTCTTCACTACTTCATCAGATTCATAGGCTTTTACGAAATTTTTCACCTTTTCGGACATCTTGTTATCTTCTCTGGAAACAATTACATTTACATAAGGAGAATCTTTATCTTCTTTGAAAATTCCCTGTTTATCGGCATCCAATCCCGCCTGCGCAGCAAAATTATTGTTGATAATGGCAATCACCACTTCTTTATCATCCAAAACTCTCGGCAGTTGCGGTGCTTCAATTTCAAGGATTTTTAACTGTTTAGGATTGGCAACAATATCCGTTACTTTCGGTAAAAGTCCGATGCCGTCTTTCAGTTTCAGCAAACCGTTTTTCTGTAAAAGAAGCAAGGAACGGCCGCCATTGGTAGGATCATTCGGAATAACGATGGTACTTCCGTTCTGAAGTTCATTAATACTTTTAATTTTCTTTGAATACGCAACGATAGGGTAGACAAAAGTATTTCCTACAACCGCCAGTTTATATCCTCTCTGTTTGGACTGTTCGTTTAAATAAGGAACGTGCTGAAAAGCATTGGCATCAATATCGCCGTTATTCAGAGCCTCATTGGGAACCACATAATCGTTGAAGGAAACCAGTTCTACTTCAAGATTGTATTTTTCCTTCGCTACTTTTTTCGCCACTTCGGCAATTTCCTGTTCCGGTCCGGAAGTTATTCCCACTTTTATAAAGTTCGGATCCTCTTTTTTGGATGAATTACAGCCGGTAAATGCTAACAAACCCGCCGCTAAAAAACTTAAAATCTTTATTTTTTTCATTGTAAATTATTTTCTAAACTTGTTTAAACTAATTTCAGAATTAACCACAAAAGGCACAAAAGACAATGTTAAAGCGAATTTCATTAATAATCAAAGCGCTCAAAAGAATAAAAATCAAAGATTTTTAAAAACTATTGTGAACTTTTTCATTTATAATGATCAACTTTAAATAAAAGTTTAGTCATCTTTTGTGACTTTTGCGGTTAAATAAAAAGTTTAAACAGACTCTCTTTTAAAAAAGGGCGAAAACAAAAAGGTTAGATTTTTTAAATTCTTTAATAAATAAAATATGGCTTTTATTCCTTTTTGCTGATTTTCGCCCGATTGATGGCTGAAATTTTCAAACCACCACACTATTTCACATTCACACTTATCACATTATTTTCAAAATACTCGCACACTCTCTCTCACTCTCACTCACTCTCACTCTCTCTCACTCTCACTCACACTCTCTCACACTCTCTCACACTCAAACACTCCCACCCTCCAACACAAAAACCCTCCCACTCAAAAAACTTAACGATGATCAAATCTCTTCGCCAATCGGTCTCCTGAAAACTGAATGATAAAAACAATCGCAACCAGCAATCCTAAAACAAGATTCATAATCACGGCATCATAACCGATGTAGCCGTACTGATAACCGATCTGTCCCAATCCTCCGGCTCCGACAGCACCTCCCATCGCAGAATAACCGACAAGCGTAATTAAGGTAATAGTTGCATTATTAATTAAGGAAGGAAGTGCTTCCGGCAACAGTATTTTTCTGATGATCTGAAACGGACTTGCTCCCAAAGCTCTTGCGGTTTCAATTAAACCATAAGGAACTTCCAGTAAGCTGTTTTCTACCAGTCTTGCGATAAAAGGAGCCGCTCCGATGCTTAAAGGAACCAAAGCTGCGTTTACCCCGATTGATGTTCCCACCAGACTTCTCGTGAAAGGAATCATCCACACAATTAAAATAATGAAAGGGATGGAACGGAAAATATTTACCAGAACAGATAAAATCTTGTTATAGATTACATTTTCCAAAAGCTGTCCTTTCCGTGTTAAAAACAATAGAATTCCGACAGGCAAACCCAGAACAAATCCGAAAAACCCCGAAACAAACGTCATAAAAACCGTCTCCCAAATTCCCTTTGATAAAAGAGAAATCACTGTATCACTAAGCATATCCTCTTACCGTATTTTGAATTTTATTCTGATTGAAATAATAAATTGCCTGCTGATTTTTCTCCTTTTCTCCCTGAAGCTGAAGCAATAGTTTTCCAAAATTGGAATCGCCTAAATATTCAACATCCGCTTTCAGCAGTTTGTATGGAATTTTATATTTATCATAAACAATGGAAAGAAGTTCTTCCACCGATATTTTCTCATTAAGCTCTACTTCCACCAATGGAAATAATCCGTCTTGTGGCTCTTTCTGTAGTTTTTTATTCAGTTCCTGTGGTATCGTCATAACACTAGAGTTTAAAAATTGTTTGATGATAGGATTATCTTTGTTCGAGACAATCTCGCTTAAAGTTCCTTTAATTAATAGTTGACCTTTGTCGATTACCGCAACATGGTTGCAGACCGTTTTGATGACTTCCATTTCGTGCGTAATCAGCAAAATCGTAATTCCAAGTCTCTGATTAATATCCCTCAATAATTGCAAAATCGATTGTGTGGTTGCAGGATCGAGCGCACTCGTCGCTTCATCACAGAGCAGGAGATAAGGATCATTTGCTAAAGCCCTTGCAATGGCAACCCTCTGTTTTTGTCCTCCCGAAAGACTTTTAGGATAATCATGAGCTTTGTCTTCCAGTCCTACGATTTTCAGCAGTTCATTTACTTTTTTATTAATTTCAGTTTTGCTGACATGATCCAGCTCTAACGGAAGCGCAATATTTTCAAAAACAGTTCTCGAAGAAAGCAGGTTAAAATGCTGAAAAATCATCCCGATCTTTTTCCTTTCCTGGGCTAATTGTCTCGAATTTAATTTCGTAAAATCCTTTCCGTTAATCACAATTTTACCGCTGTCAGGTTTTTCAAGAAGGTTCACCGTTCGGATTAACGTACTTTTTCCCGCTCCCGAAAATCCGATGATTCCTACAATATCGCCCTGTTCAATCCTCAGACTTACATTATCCAGCGCCTTGAACGACTGTTTCTTCTGATGAAATGTTTTTGAAACATTCTTTATCTCTATCATTTTTTACTTAAATTTTATATTGGCTGATAAGGTCTTGCGTTTTTGTTCACGTGCCTTATCACTCTTCTTATTTTCACTTTAGACCGCTTGGAAAGCTTAAAATATTTAGTCACGTTCGTTAAAAGAACTCCGGCAAGAATAACAATTAATCCGTAAAACTGGTTGATGTTAATGGTCTGATTTGCAACGATCCAACCCGCAATTACAGTAACAATAGGATTGATGTAAGTATGCGTACTTACCAAAGCGGCAGGTTTTACAGACAAAAGCCAGATATACGAAAGGTAAGCGATAATTGATCCGAATACAATAAGGAAAAATAATCCTAACCAGGCGTTTAACGGTACTTTTATGATTGAAAAACCAGTCCATTCATTTCTGAAAAATGCAATAACCAATGAAGCAATACCCGCTGTTATAAGCTGTTGGGCAATATTCATAAAAGTTGACTGACCAGCCGGATTTTTTTTGGAGTAAAGTGATCCTAAAACCCACGCTACGGAACTTAGTCCCAGAACAACAAATGCAATTATCCTGATTGAAGCATCTGCCGTTTGTGTATGCGAACCGGAAGAACTTACACTTCCGTTGAGAAATAAAATAAGTCCTGCAAACCCGATCACCAAGCCCAAAGGAATAAACTTATCCGAGAAATAATAACTCCAGTTTTTCTTATCAATGGCGATAAACCAGAATGGTCCGGTTGCAATAGCGATGGCTGCTTCAGAAGCGGTTACATATTGTTCTCCCCACGCAACCAATCCCGTTCCTCCCGTAAGGATGAGAATTCCGGTGATGGCATTTTTTTTCCAGTTGATGGCAGAATTGGCTTTTTCACCTTTTACGAGCAGATATCCGATCATTATTATTCCTGCGCCCAAAAATCTGAGCCCCGAAAGAATAAAAGGCGGAAATCCGTTTAACCCGAAAGAAATGGCGAGGAAAGTAATTCCCCATATTACATAAATATTGGTGAAGGCTATAGGAATCAGCCATTTGTTTTTATTAGTATTCATGATATTTTTTAATGTTGTTTTTAAAATAAAAAAGGCTCTACAACGTGGTAAAGCCTTTAGAAATATGTCATATAAAAGTAAGGTTAACCACAACAGGAATGAAGCATAGGCATACAGCAATACATCATCATAAAATGATTGATATGTTTTCTTACGCTGCTGTTCTTGAATTCTGCTTTCATTGTATTATTATATCCTGATTACGGTTGCAAATATAAAACATATTTTTCTATTAGTCCACTAAAAAAGTAGACTTTTTAGCAAATAAATTGATCTCTTGTTTTTAATGTTTTGATTTTTAATGATTTAATTTTTGAAAATACTATCAATTCACCTTTAATTTCGATCAAAAAAAGCCGAATAATAGCTTTAAACCTCCTGTTGATGTTCCGAAAATCAAGCCTCCGCTGCGTGTAACACCTTCGCAAACGGAAAATTTACAGCGATACAGGCAGAAAATTTATGTTCATCACGTTAAAAAAATAATTCACGGCTTCTTTCAGTTTAATCAAAATAAAACCGATTTATTATCATACATCATGATCCGGCAAATTCAGGCTGCCTAATTTTACATCATCATTAAAAATCAAAATCATGGAAAGAACAGAAGTTGTTTTAGGAAATGTAAGAGGGGAGATTCAGCTTTTCTCAGACGAGAAAAAAGCAGGAAAAATGGACATCTCCGTCATTAAAGATAAACTAACGGTGTATCATACAGAAGTAAACGAAGAATTTGAAGGCAGAGGATTTGCAAAGATCCTGCTGGAAAAACTGGTGTCCTATGCAAGAGAAAATCAGCTCAAAATTGTTCCGCTGTGTCCTTATGTTCATGCCCAGTTCAAACGCCGTCCCGACGAATACAGCGATGTATGGTTTAAAGAAGAACTGTAAAATTTTAAAATTGTAAACCATTAACTTTTAATTGAATCAAAATGAAAGCACTGAACTTTTTGGTAATCGGAAAAAATGTCGAAATTCTTGCAACCTTACAAAGAATTATCGAAAAAAATGATGGATGGAAGGCTGAAATTCTGAGTGATGAAAGCAAGAGTCAGGATTTTATCAAAAACAATCCCGTCGATATTGTTTTGCTGAGTTCCGGTCTGGAAGAACAGTTCGAAAAACAGATCGGTGTTTTTTGCAGAAATTTTGATGAAAATATAAAAGTAATAGAACATTACGGTGGCGGAAGCGGATTGCTGTTCAACGAGGTGGAAAACAGTTTTGCAGCAGTAAAAAAGCCCGAAAACAGAGTGGTGCACAGCGCAGATTCAAGAGGGGTAACCAACGAACAGTGGCTGATCAGTAAAAAGACCTTCAGCTTCGGAGAATTTTATGATCCCGAAAAAATGCAGTTCGGCGCCTTAAGAGTGCTGAATGATGATACCGTAGCCGCAGGAAAAGGCTTTGGAACGCATCCTCACGACAATATGGAAATCATCAGCATTGCACTGGAAGGAACCCTGATCCATCATGACAATCTGGGAAACCATAACGAAATAAAAGGTGGCGAAATTCAGGTGATGAGCGCCGGAACAGGATTAATGCACAGCGAATTCAGTAAAGATGAAGGCGATTTGGTTAAATTTCTGCAAATCTGGGTCTATCCCAATAAAAGAAATGTTACGCCAAGATACGACCAGATGAAACTCGACAGAACGAAAAGCCCAAACAGATTTCATCAGATCCTTTCACCCGACCCCCAAGACGACGGCATATGGATTCATCAGGAAGCATGGTTTCATCTCGGAGATTTTGAAAATACAGCTGAAACCCAATATCAGATAAAGAAAAAACGAAACGGCATCTACGTTTTCATCATTAAAGGAAGTGCAGAAATTGAAGGACAGAAACTGGAAGAAAGAGACGGCTTCGGAATTTGGGATATTTCCAAATTAAACATAAAATCCACATCGGAAAACACAGAGATTCTTCTCATGGAAGTTCCGATGGAAGTATAGTGATATGGTGTGAATTACTTTAAAGCTCTCTTTTTTAAGGGAGCTTTTTTAATTTCCGGGAAAGTTTGTCGCGGGGGTGCAGGAAGCTTTCGAGGTTCCCAGAAAGTCTCTTGCAGGGGTGAAACATACTTTCCCGGTTACCCGAAAAGCCGTTACAGGGCTGTTTTGAATTTCTCCAAACAAAATTGCTTTTAACTCTGAATTCTTTTCCTGCACATTTGTCATCCTGAAAGGATCTAAACAAAGTATTAGAAATTCTGGAAAAAATCAAATTTAAAATTCCAACCCAAAGACAATGTAAAATTGTTCTATAAAAATAAACAAAGAAAAACGGATGCTAAAACACACGCTTCATCACAGATGAAATCTGCATAACTTTGCTTCCTCAAAATAATCACGATCATAAAAAAACTTTGCGTTTGAAAATGCCCAACTTTCCGCCACATCTGTCATCCTGAAAGGATCTAAGGAAAATATTAGAAATTATAAAAAAAACCAAGCAAGACAGATGCTAAAACACACGCTTCATCACAGATGAAATCTGCATAACTTTGCTTCCTCAAATAATCACCATCATAAAAAAAACTTTGCGTTTGAAAACGCCTAACTTTCCTCTACATTTGTCATCCTGAAAGGATCTAAACATAGTATTATAAATTCTGGAAAAAATAAAATTTAAAATTCCAACCCAAAGACAATGTAAAATTGTTCTATAAAAATAAACAAAGAAAAACAGATGCTAAAACACACGCTTCATAACAGATGAAATCTGCATAACTTTGCTTCCTCAAAATAAACACCATCATAAAAAAAACTTTGCGTTTGAAAATGTCCAGCTTTCCTCCACATTTGTCATCCTGAAAGAATCTAAACAAAGTATTAGAAATTCTGGAAAAAATAAAATTTAAAATTCCAAAGCAAAGACAATGTAAAATTGTTCTATAAAAATAAACAAAGAAAAACGGAAGCTAAAACACACGCTTCATCACAGATGAAATCTGCATAACTTTGCTTCCTCAAAATAATCACCATCATAAAAAAACTTTGCGTTTGAAAATGTCCAGCTTTCCGCCACATCTGTCATCGTGAAAAGATCTAAGCGAAGTAGTATAAATTCACACACAAATATATTCCTCCGGAATGACAATCGATGACGTATCTATTTTCAAAAATTTAATTAATACCCTTCGTTTAAAAAAGTTCAGACAATCTTATTTTCAACCAACAATCCGCAAATTAGCAAAATCCAAAAAAATTCCCGATTTTTGCCCTCTCCAAAAAATTCCGAGACATTCATGAAACTTTGTATTGCCGAAAAACCCAGTGTTGCCAGAGATATCGCCAAAGTGTTGGGCGCCACCACGCCGAAACAGGGCTATATGGAAGGAAACGGCTATTGTGTGACATGGACTTTCGGGCATCTTTGCACCCTCAAAGAACCCCACGATTACGGTCCGCAGTACAAATCGTGGAACCTGTTTCTGCTGCCCATTATTCCCAATAATTTCGGGATCAAATTAATCCCCAACAAAGGCGTTGAAAATCAGTTTAAAGTTATTGAAAGACTGGTTGAAGAATGTGATGAGGTCATCAATTGCGGGGATGCCGGTCAGGAAGGAGAACTGATCCAGAGATGGGTTTTACAGAAAGCAAAATGCAACAAACCCATTCAGCGTTTGTGGATTTCATCCCTTACCGAAGAAGCGATTAAAGAAGGTTTTGCCAATCTAAAACCTGCCGAAGATTACAAAAATCTCTATCTCGCAGGAAACGCAAGAGCGATCGGAGACTGGTTGCTGGGAATTAATGCAACGAGGCTTTTTACCAAAAAATTTGGCGGAAATAAAGCCGTTCTTTCCATCGGAAGAGTGCAGACTCCCACTTTGGCAATGCTCGTTCAGCGTCAGAAAGAAATCGATGCTTTTAACACTGAAGAATATTGGGAACTGAAAACCAAATACCGCGAAGTTATTTTTAACGCTGCCATCGACCGTCTCAAAACATTGGAACGCGCAGAAAAAGGGCTGGAATATTTAAAACAGAATCCTTTCGAAATCGTTTCTTTTGAAATTAAAGAAGGAAAAGAGAAAAATCCAAGACTCTTTGATTTGACGGCACTTCAGGTGGAAGCCAACAAAAAATACGGCTATTCTGCGGAGAATACTTTAAATTATATTCAGAGTCTTTACGAGAAAAAGCACGTCACCTATCCGCGTGTGGATACAACGTACTTGTCTGAAAGTTTATATCCGAAAGTCGAAGGAATTCTGAAGAAAATGTATTTCTATCAGGAACTTATCGCCCCTTTACTGGAAGCTCCGATCCCCAAATCGAAAGCGGTTTTTGATGATACCAAAGTAACAGATCACCACGCAATTATTCCGACGGAGGTTCCGCCTTCCCAGAATTTAAGCAGGGAAGAAAAGTTAGTTTATGATCTGGTTGCGAAACGTTTCATTGCCGTATTTTATCCCGAGTGTAAAATTTCTAATACTTTAGTAGAAGGAAAAGTAGGAACCATTCCTTTCAAAACCAGCGGAAGACAGGTGTTGGAACCGGGATGGAGAGCCGTTTACGCCAAAGAACCGAAAGAAGAACCCAACGATAAAGAAAAAGAAAAGGAAGAAGAACAAACCATTCCCGAATTTACCGTAGGAGAAACCGGACCGCATGATCCTATGATCCATCAGGGAAAAACAACCCCGCCAAAACCTTACACGGAAGCGACTTTGCTGAGAGCTATGGAAACCGCAGGAAAACAGGTGGAAGATGATGAACTGCGCGAACTCCTGAAAAACAACGGTATCGGAAGACCTTCAACCCGCGCCAATATTATCGAAACCCTTTTCAAGCGGAAATATATCGAGAAGAAAAGAAAAAATCTCATCGCCACCCAAACCGGAATTCAACTGATTGACACCATTGAAGATGAATTGCTGAAAAGTCCCGAATTAACTGGAGAATGGGAACTGAAACTCAGAAAAATTGAAAAAGGCGAATATGAAGCCAATCATTTTAAGGAAGAACTGATCCAGATGGTGACGGAGCTTACCAAAAAAGTAGTCGACGGAAAAGGGAAAGTCATTTCTTTGGAAGAAGAAAAAGTGGAGGAGGTAAAAGAAAAGAAAAAACGTGAACCTGCCGTTAAAAAAGAACTTCAGTCGTGGGAAGAAACCAAATGCCCGAAATGCAAAGAACATCATTTGATGAAAGGAAAAACCGCTGTCGGATGTTCCGATTTTAAAAACTGCGGCTTTAAAGTTTCCTTTGAGATCTTCGGAAAAAAATTGTCGGACAAACAGCTAATGGATTTGGTCTTAAAAGGAAAAACCTCAAAATTAAAAGGCTTTACCACCCATCCTGAAAGTGTGGCAGAAGGTATTTTGTCGATGGATGAGCAATTTCAGATTGTTTTAAACTAAAGATTAAACACAAATACCACAAATTTTTCACGAATACCACAACGAAACATCAATAGGAGCGGACTTTAGTCCGCTTTATCCAAAACAACGGCTTCAGCCAAAACATAATAATTCTTAACCTCTCAAATATTCTTAATGGTTAAAATATTTGTGCCATTTGTGAAATCTATTTGTGCAATTCGTGTTTAAATAACTTCAGCCAAAGCATAATAATTCTTAACCCCTTAAATATCCTTAGTTGTTAAAATATTTGTGCCATTTGTGTTTAAATAACTTCAGCCAAAACTTAATAATCCTTAACTTCTCAAATAACCTTAATGGTTCAAATATTTGCGCCATTTGTGAAATCTATACGTGCTTAAACACAAACTTCGATTTTTAATCATTTAAATAACAGCAACATAACATTTGCGAAATTTGTGAACAAATTATTCGTGCAATTCGTGTTTAAACATAAAATTTGTGAAATCTATCTGTGCCATTTGTGTTTAAATCAAAAGCAAACATAATATTTTCGCATTTGTAAAAAAAATTGTGCAACTTGTATTCAAATTATAAACCAAAAATGACACCCCATAAAAAACAGCTCATCACCGACAGCTTCAACCGCTCCGAGACATTAAAATTCTACAAAGCCGAACTTCTGGAAGTAGAAACCGACTTCATTTCCATGAAAATCCCGAAAATGGAACTCATGACAAGAAAAGCGGGAATGTTCAACGGAGCCATGATTGCTTCTTTGGTGGATGTTTCTTCCGGTTACGCTGCAGTAAGTCATTATGAAGAAGACTGCTATGTGGTAACCGTTGAGTTGAAAGTCAATTATTTAAGACCAGCCATCGGAGACGCTTTAGTTTCAAAATCCTACGTAATAAAAGGAGGTTCAAAGATCAGTGTGATCCGTACTGAAATTTATGTGGTTGATGAAAACGGAGCATCCCAAAGCCACGTTGCAACATCATTGGTCACGATGATGAAGATCAGATAATTTTTCAAACAAGTGGAATAGCTTTTGCACAGGAACATTCATCAACAACATTAAAAAATCATACTATGAACTTAATTATTCGACTTTTGGTAACGGCCATTGTTGCCTATCTTTTAACATGGATCTTACCGGGAGTACACTTTACAGGATTTGGCGGAGCGATCATTTTTGCCATCGTTTTAGGACTTTTAAATTTAATTGTAAAACCTATTCTTAATATTTTAGGGTTACCTTTAACGATTATTACATTGGGACTGTTCACCTTAGTAATCAATGCAATTATTATCCTGATCGCCGATTATTTTATAGACAGCATGATGGTAGACGGATTTTTGTGGGCGCTGATTTTCAGCATCCTGCTTTCCATTGTCAGCTCACTGGCAAACTCAATGTTTTCTGACGGAGATTAATTTAAAATTTAAAATGACATAAAAATCGCCTGTTAAAACGACAGGCGATTTTTTGTGCGTGTTTGTGTTTTAAAAATAGTTAACTTTGGCAATCTTTGAATTAAATAAAGACTTTATGATTGGATTGAATGATAAAGTCATAAAAAATGAATTAATATGAAACTTAAGTACAGTCTGCTGGCTTTGGCAGCTCCGCTCTTAATGAATGCACAACAACTAATGACGCCTGAAATTTTATGGACTTTGAAAAAAGTTGGAGTACAGGCAGTTTCTCCCGATCAGTCCTCATTAATCTACAAAATAGGACAGACCGATCTTAAAACCGAAAAAACAAAAAGCGAGAACTATTTTCTGAATGTTCTGAACAATGAGTCCGTAAAAGTTGATTTAGGCAAAAAAGCACTGATTCAGTGGGATAAAAACGGATTGTACGCGCAGGAAGGCGATAAGATTTTTCTTTCAAAAGACAACGGTAAAACATGGACGGAATTTTACAACATCGGTGAAGCAGACAATATTGTTATTTCTCCCGACGGTAAAAAAATAGCCTTCAGCAAGCAGGTTTTGGTAGAGAAAGTAATGGGAAAAGACAAATATTCCGATACTCCGAAAACCACCGCGCAGGTTTATACAGATCTGAATCACAGACACTGGGATTATTTCAATGAAGGGAAATACAATCATGTTTTCGTAGTAAATGTTTCGGATAAAGCAGATGCTGCAAAAGATTTACTGGAAGGGAAAATGTGGGATTCGCCGCAAAGACCTTTTGGCGGAGCGGAAGATTTCATCTGGAGCCCGGATTCTGCACAGCTTTTATATGTAACTAAACCGAAAAGCGGCAAAGAATACTCTACAAGCACAAACACAGATGTTTTTGCATACGATCTTGCTTCAGGAACAACAAAAAATTTAACTGAATCTAATAAAGGATACGACGTTAATCCGAAATTCAGTCCGGATGGAAAATCACTTTTGTGGCAAAGTATGGCAAGAGACGGTTATGAAGCCGATAAAAATGATGTAAAAATCATGGATTGGAAATCCGGAAAAACAACAAACCTCACCGCAGGTTGGGACGAAAGTGTTTCCGGAGATGTTTTCTGGAGCGGAGATTCCAAAATGATCTATTTCACGGCAGCTTTCAGAGGAACAAAGCAGTTATTCTCTTTAGATCCGAAAAATGCTAAAGTTCAGCAGATCACAAAAGGTGATTTTGATGTGAACGAAATTTTTGCCGATCAGAAAACTTCACTTTTGGTAGGAAGAACCGATATTAACCACGCCACAGATATTTTCTCTGTCAACCTTAAAAACGGAGAAATGAAGCAGGTTACGGAAGCCAATAAAGAAATGTATGCACAGTTGGCTCAGGGAAAATCTGAACTGAAAATGGTAAAAACTTCGGACGGAAAAGAAATGGGAGTATGGTTCCATTATCCGCCAAACTTTGACCCGAATAAAAAATATCCAACTTTAGTATATTGTCAGGGAGGTCCGCAATCTGCATTAACACAGTTCTTCAGCACAAGATGGAACTTTGCTTTAATGGCAGCCAACGGATACATCGTTGTTGCACCAAACAGAAGAGGAATGCCGGGTTGGGGAACAAAATGGAATGAAGAAATCTCAAGAGACTGGGGAGGACAACCAATGAGAGATTATTTGGCTGCAACAGATTACGCAAAAACTTTACCTTACGTTGACGGAAGCAGAGTAGCGGCTGTCGGAGCAAGTTATGGAGGATACAGCGTATTTATGTTAGCCGGAATTCACGAAAACAGATTCAAAACGTTCATTGCTCATGATGGATTATTCGATATGAAATCATGGTATTTAACAACAGAAGAACTCTGGTTTGCGAACTGGGATCTCGGTTCACCATGGGAAAAACCACAGCCAAAAGCTTATACGGAATTCAACCCCAGCAATTTTGTTGATAAATGGAATAAGCCGATCATGATCGTTCAGGGCGGAATCGACTTCAGAGTACCTTACGAACAGGGACAGGAAGCATTTCAGGCAGCAAAACTGAGAGGTTTAAAATCTAAACTGGTTTATTTCCCGAATGAAAATCACTGGGTGCTGCATCCGCAAAACGGATTGGTTTGGCAGAGAGAATTCTTCGACTGGCTAAAAGAAACTTTATAAATATAATCTTCCCTTCTGGATTCCCCTCCTTTGGAGGGGTGGCAAAAATTCATAGAATTTTTGACGGGGTGGTTTAAACAGATATAAAAATCAACAGAAAACGGGCTTTTAGTCCGTTTTTTGTTTTTCGAAAATATGCTCATTGGCTGAGTGAAACGCCAGTGTGAACAAAAAATATTCGGTTTTATTTAAACTCATTTTAAATTTAACCGCAAAAGGGACAAAAGACTATATTGTATTTATGTAAAGTATTCCAAAAGTCTGCAAAGAGAAAAAATCTTTGATTTTTTAAACTTATGTGCTCTTTCTTTTCATTTAAGTATTCAACTTAAACAACTAAAGTGATAAGAACTTTTGCATCTTTTGCGGTAAAAAGCTTAGACCAGATTTAAAAGAAAATCTTAGCGTTCCTTGTATTAAAAATATAAAAACCTATAAATTTGATTTATGCAAAACAGAATATCTTCCTTTCCACCCATCATCGACAACCATTCTAAAATCATTATTCTGGGATCAATTCCCGGTGTAAAATCGTTAGAAAAACAGCAATATTACGGTCATCCCCAAAACAAATTCTGGAAAATCATCTTTGAATTGCTCAACGAAGAATTTACAGAAGATTATGATGAAAAAATCAACCTTTTAAAGAAACATAACATCGCACTTTGGGACGTTATCGATTCCTGCGAAAGAAAAGGAAGCCTCGATTCTGAAATTAAAAATGAAGAAGCCAATCAGATTGAAGAGCTTCTGGAAGATCATCCGAATATTAAAGCCATATTTTGCAATGGCGGAAAATCGTATAAGAATTTGCAGAAAATTTTAGGAAAGAACTATAAAATACCTGTATTTTTACTGCCTTCTACAAGTCCGCTTCATACGGTTTCTTTTGAAAAGAAACTGGAGGAATGGAAGAAGATAAAAATGCATTTATGAAAAAACTATTACCATTATTTCTGACCTTAATTTTCACTACTATTTTTTCACAGGAATATCATTTTGATTATTCGATAGAAAGTCAGACAACTCAAATTAAGCCTGATAAAGAAAAGTCAGTTTCTACCGCTTTTTATGATTCTACAAATAAAATTCATTTGAATATAGACAGGTTTAATGACCAATTTAAAGGAATAATCTATGATAAAAACAAGAACTTAAGACATGTGTTTAAAGTGATACCATCTAAAGATTTTGTAACTTTTGAATATATGTATACTAATGATTTTAGTAAGGATAAACATAAAGATATTGCCAATGGCGATATTTTAGAGATAAAAAAAATGGATTCTTTACAATATCAGATTATTGGCTATAAAAATGAAAAGAAGACTAAGAAGAGATTTTCAGTATTGGTATCTTTAGAAAAATCAACATTTGATTATCTTAAATTGGGCATTGATCATGGTAAAACTGACGAAATGCAGAAAAATGTGAGAGCATTTTTAGATCCGAATTCAAATTATGCGGTAAAAAGATTACAGGTTGATTATCATTCAACAGGTTATTCTTACGATAGTTCTCTAAAAATCACAAACGTAGATTTTTCTTTAAAACTACCCAAAGAATTAATTATTAAAGAATATAATGTTTTTGGGGAATTTCAAAACTGATCTATTCCCCAAAAAACAAGTTATTACTTCTCAATCCTATAAACCTCCTCATAAGGCTGAATCAGAACCCATCCATTCCCCGAAAACTTCATCTGGAATTCTTCGCCGCTTCCTCTTCCAATCAGACTTTTGAAAGAAACGTTGGTTTTCAGTTCAGGAGATAGATTTCCCGACCACGCAACGGTGGCATTCGGATCCGTAAAAACCGGAGCATCGGGAGTTACCAGTAATGTTAACGGTTCGCCGTGAGTGGTAATCGCGATATGTCCCGTTCCGGATAATTTCACCTGAAAAAGTCCGCCCGACATTACCCCTGCAATACTTTTTAACATGGTAATATCGCTTTTAATGCTTTGTTCGTGTGCCAAAACATCGTTTCCGTTTACGCAGACCGCTTCATTATTTAGATAAAGAATACGGACTTTTTTACCTGAATCCGCAACGTACAGTTTTCCGGTTCCTTCGGCTTTCATTAATTTTACGCCTTCGCCGCTGATCGCTTTTTTCAATAAATTTCCGATTCCTCCGGAAAGCATTCCCTGTCTTTCGAAATTAACGTTTCCGATGTAGCCAACCATGCTTCCTGCCTTTGTCCAGACAGACTGGTTGTTGAGGTTGATCTCCAGAAGAGAGGGTTTTTCCAGCTCGAAATAATCTCTTTCCATTGGATTTTCTTTCGTTTCGTTCACAAAAGATTCAATCGAATATTTGCTCATAGTGTAAATTTTTAATGTTCTCAAAAATAGCTTTTTTATGGCTTAAAAAATATCGAAAAATCACGGTTTTTTATTTCAATTAAAACTGATTTAAATACTTTGAATCTTTGTATTTCGAAAATAAGTGAAACGCCCTTGTTTATCTTGATTTCAATAATTTAAAATAAATTCTCTGTTTAGCCTCGCGTTTGAATAATCGAAAGACTAAACAAAATTCTTAAATAAAACTTTTTAATTTAAAGGAATACAAACACATTTCATTTAAAAAAGCAAATCAAAAATAAATATACTGTTGATTATTAGTTGATTGCGCGTATTTGAAAAATGTAAAAATAGTTAATTTAACATCTGTGTAAATAATACTTGACAAAGGGGTGTTTCATGTCGTATATTTGCACTCCGAAAATTACACCTTGTAATTTCAATAATTTTTAAACCGTAATTTAAAAAATGAAAACATCAGATTTTAATTTTGATCTTCCTGCAGAATTATTGGCAGAACACCCATCAGAGCACAGAGACGAAGCCAGACTAATGGTACTTGATAGAAAAACACAGACTATCGAGCACAAATTATTCAAGGATGTTGTAGATTATTTTGAGGAAGATGATTTATTTATCTTTAACAATACTAAAGTTTTTCCTGCACGTTTATACGGAAACAAAGAAAAAACAGGAGCTAAGATTGAAGTTTTCCTTTTAAGAGAGCTTGATAAAGAAACCCGTGTTTGGGATGTTTTGGTAGATCCTGCAAGAAAAATCAGAATCGGTAACAAATTATTCTTCACAGAAGACGAGTCTTTGGTTGCTGAAGTTATCGATAACACGACTTCAAGAGGAAGAACGTTGAGATTCTTATTCGATGGTTCTTACGAAGAATTCAGAGCTAAACTGAAAGAATTAGGAGAAACTCCGCTTCCAAAATACATCAAAAGAGACGTTGAACCGGAAGATGCGGAAAGATATCAAACGATTTATGCAAAAGTAGAAGGTGCGGTTGCAGCTCCTACAGCAGGTCTTCACTTTTCAAAACACTTAATGAAGAGATTGGAGATCAAAGGAATTAATTTTGCTGAGGTTACACTTCACGTTGGTTTAGGAACCTTCAACCCGATTGAAGTTGAAGATCTTTCTAAGCACAAAATGGAGTCTGAAGAGATCTTCATCGACGAGAAAAACGCTCAGATCATCAACAACGCTGTTGATGCGAACAGAAGAGTTTGTGCAGTTGGAACGACTACGATGAGAACACTTGAAACTTCTGTTTCTTCAAATAAAAAAATCTCTGCTTTCCACGGATGGACAAATAAATTTATTTATCCGCCACACGATTTCGGAGTTGCCAACTGTATGATTACGAACTTCCACACACCAAAATCTACATTAATTATGATGATTGCAGCGTTTGCAGGAAGAGATTTCGTAATGCACGCCTACGAAGAAGCCGTAAAAGAGAAGTACAAATTCTACTCTTACGGAGACGCAATGCTAATTTTATAAGAACGGAAGCTGGAAGTTGGGTGTTGGAAGTTTACAATTCGGCGCCCAATTTTTCTTCCATCTTCTGACATCTAACTTCCAACAATATAATGAAAGACATCAGAACTTTATCACTGGACCAGCTCAAAGAATACTTTGTTTCTTTGGGAGAAAAGCCGTTTCGTGCGAAACAGGTATATGACTGGTTGTGGAGTAAAAATCTTCACTCGATTGATGAAATGACGAATCTTTCAAAAACTCTTCGTGAGAGAATCGCCGAAGAATATACCATCAATCCTGTTTCTGTGGATCAGCTTCAGAAAAGTACAGACGGCACCATTAAAAACGGAGTGAAATTGCACGACGGCTTATTGGTGGAATCTGTTCTTATTCCTACAGAAACCAGAACCACAGCTTGTGTTTCTTCACAGGTCGGATGTTCATTAAACTGCGAATTCTGCGCAACCGCAAGACTCAAAAGAATGAGAAATCTTGAAGTTGCCGAGATCGTGGATCAGGTTGCTTTAATCGACAGCCAGAGTAAAATGTACTTCGACAGACCGCTTTCCAACATTGTTTTTATGGGAATGGGTGAGCCGATGATGAATTACAAAAACGTGGTGGAAGCCATCCGCAAAATAACCCAGCCGGAAGGTTTGGGAATGTCTCCCAGAAGAATTACCGTTTCCACTTCAGGAATTCCGAAGATGATTAAAATGCTCGCTGACGAAGAACTGAAAGTGAAACTGGCTTTGTCTCTTCACTCTGCCATTGAAGCGAAGCGTAACGAGATTATGCCTTTTTCCGATAAATTTCCTCTAACGGAAATCATGGAATCTCTTCAGTACTGGTATAAAAAAACAGGCTCTGTCATCACTTTCGAATACTGTGTCTGGAAGGACATTAATGACGGTGATGAAGATATCAAAGCTCTGATTAAATACTGCAAACAGGTTCCTTCTAAAGTTAATTTAATTCAGTACAATCCTATTGGTGACGGAAAATATGACCAGTGCAACAAACAGGCAGAAGAAAATTATATCCGTCAGTTGGAAAATGCAGGAATTGTCTGCGTAGTAAGAAAAAGCCGTGGCGGAGACATCGATGCAGCCTGCGGACAGCTTGCTAATAAATCTGCGGATTAAAATTTTATTAAAAAAATCAAAAAATTTTCTTAACGCTTTCCTAAAATCATAACTTTGTACCACAAATTTTAAAAGTGATGATGGATTACTTTATGGATGAAAATGGATTGGAAAGTGTCTATTCATGGTCTATTCCTGTTCATGCAACCGTTATTTTAGCCGAAATGATTTACAGTCATGTTTCGGAGGCTAAATTATACGATAAAAAAGATGTGGCAACGAGCGTTTTTCTGGCATTAATGAATTTCGGACTGGATTTATTGATGAAGGCTTTTGCAATGGGAGTCATGTTCTTCTTTTACAATCTTAGATTTTTCTCGTGGGATTTTACGATCTGGTACTGGCTGATTTGCTTTGTGGTAACGGATTTTGCATATTACGTTCTCCATTATGTAGATCATCATTCCAGAGCATTCTGGGCGGTTCATATTACGCACCACAACTCGGAATATTTCAATCTGACAACAGGTTTCAGAAGTCCGGTTTTACAGCCTCTATACAGATATTTGTATTTTTCACCACTGGCATTTTTAGGATTCGATCCATGGCATATTATGGTGGTTTATGCAATTGGTCAGGTGTACGGAACCTGGGTTCATACACAGACTGTAAAAAGTATGGGATTTCTTGAATATATTTTGGTAACGCCTTCTCATCACCGCGTTCATCATGCATGCAACATCAAGTATCTCGATAGAAACATGGGAATGTGCCTTATTATCTGGGATAAAATATTCGGAACCTTTGAAAAAGAAGATCCGAATATTCCTGTAAAATACGGAATTTATCCAAAGATGCCGAATGACAGACCAGACACAGTTTTATTATACGAATGGCGAAAAATCTGGAAAGATATTAAACAGCCTGGATTAAAATTTTCCGATAGAATCAATTATATCTTTAATTCTCCCGGTTGGCGACACGATGGAACCGGAAAAACAGTGAGACAATATCAAAAAGATTACTGGGCAAGAAAAAATAAAAATAAAGATCAGGTTCAGAAGAAATCTGCTTAGTTTTTAAACGCAGACAACACAAATTTTACACGTATTTCACAAATATTTAGAATTATAAGTAAGACGGGCTTTTGACTCGTCTTTCTTTTGTGAGGCAATTTAATGTTATTTTTACTCTGCGATCTTAATTAAGTGAAACGCCTTTGTACACTTAAAAAACGAATAGTAGTAAAAAAAACTTTACGAGCTTTGTGTTGAAAACAGATTTTTCCTTCATCAGAATGACATAAGAAAGAAGTTTTGCATGAAATTTGTGAAATTCGTGCTAAAATTAGTGCCATTTGTGTTTAAATAAATATTTTTACTTAATGAAAAAGCTTTTCCTGATATCTGCAATTACGATTTCTACCTTCTCATTTTCTCAGCAGGCTGATCTTTTTAAAATAAAAAAATACAGAATTGGTAATTTGGATGATAAAGTGAAGGAAACCTCCGGTTTAAATTTAATGAACGGAAAACTGTATACTTTTAACGACAGCGGCAATACTCCGGAACTTTTTGAGTTGGATAAATCGACAGGACAAATCATCGGAACGATACAAATCAACGGAAAAAATAAAGATTGGGAAGCACTTACAAACGACGGTAAAAACTTCTACATCGGAGATTTCGGAAACAACGGCGGAACAAGAAAAGACCTCGAAATTTATAAAGTTCCTTTTGAAGATAATTCAGCAAAAAACGATTCGGTTAAATTAATTTCTTTTAAATATCCCGAACAGCAGGAATTTATTCCAAAATATTCCGAGACCAATTTTGATGCAGAAGCCATGATTTATTTAAACGAAAAAATTCATCTTTTTACGAAAGAATGGGGTACAAAATCAACAACACATTACCTTATCGATCCTGAAATTTCAGAAAAGCAGAAAGCTCAAAAAATCGAAAATTACAAGACCGGTTTTATGGTAACAGATGCTTCTTATTTTAATAAAAAGCTCTATTTAATAGGCTATACCAAGAAGACAGAAGTGTTTTTAGATATTTTTGATGAAGCAGAGCCTGGAATTTTTTTTAAACAAAATCCCAAACATTATTATCTCGGAAGCGCTTTATCCATTGGACAAATTGAAGGAATTGCCGTTGATGAAACAGGAATTTATATTTCGGGGGAAAAGTTTCATTCTCCGATTGGCGGAGGAAAACAAAGCCTTTATTTTATTCCGATAGATAAACTCAAAGATTAATTTCCCTTAAAATTGCCCGAAAAAAATTATCTTTGTGGGAATTAATAATTTATCTCTTATTCAAAGATTGTGGCGAACACCGTTGAAGAAATCAAGCGACCGATCAATGAGGAAATGAAACTTTTCGAGCAGAAGTTTTATGAATCCATGCAGAGCAAAGTACCTTTACTAGATAAAGTCACTCGTTTTATCGTTACCACAAAAGGAAAGCAGATGCGTCCGATGTTTGTCTTTCTTTGTGCAAAATTAGTCGGCGACGTTAATGAAAAAACGTATCGCGGAGCTTCCATGATCGAGCTGATTCACACGGCAACTCTGGTGCATGATGATGTGGTGGATGAAAGTTTTAAACGTCGCAATTTCTTTTCAATTAATGCGTTGTGGAAAAATAAGATTGCGGTTTTGGTTGGAGATTATCTTTTATCCAAATCGGTTTTATTATCCACAGATCATAAAGACTACGATTTATTAGGTGTTATTTCAAGAACAATCCGTGAAATGTCCGAAGGAGAGCTTCTTCAGTTGGAGAAAGCAAGAAAACTGGATATTACAGAAGAGGTCTATTATGAAATCATCCGCCAGAAAACAGCGACTTTAATTGCTGCATGCTGTGAAATCGGCGTGTTATCAAACAATGCAGATGAAGTTCTGGCTAAAAAAATGATGGATTTCGGAACTTATACCGGAATGGCTTTTCAGATCAAAGATGACCTTTTTGATTATTTAACTTCAAACGTTATTGGAAAACCTGTAGGAATTGATATTAAGGAGCAGAAAATGACGCTGCCTCTGATCCATACTTTGAAAACAGCAAACGAGAAAGACCGCAAATACTATTTCAATACCATTAAACGTTACAATAACGATCAGAAACGCGTAAAAGAGCTGATTAATTTTGTTAAAAGTTCCGGAGGTCTGGAGTATGCGATTACCGTAATGAAAGACTTTCAGCAAAAAGCAATTGATATTCTGAACGAATTTCCCGATTCGGAAGCAAAAAAGTCATTGCGAATCATGCTGGATTATGTCATCGAAAGAAAATTTTAAAACAGATTTTTCAAAATAAAAAAATCGGAATGTGCAAAAGCGTTCCGATCTTTTATTGGTTATATTTTCTGAATCGTAATATTGGTAACATTACCACTTCCTGTACTTCCCGTTTCCGAAGCTAAAACCGTACAGTTTTGATTCGGAGCTGCCGTAAAACGAACCTGATATCCTGCACTCGGTACAACAAGCATCGTCGTGTAATTCATGAGTTCCCCAATTCTGACAGTGGCAGTGAGTGTAGGAGTATCCGCTCCCGCATAATGGCTTCCTCTCGCAAGATAATTATTATCGGGAACAGGTCTTACTCCCAAAACAAGCTGTGTACCGGCAGTAACATTACCAAAACTTGCCTGAAACGTTACAATATAATTTCCTGCCTGATTGAAGGTAAGCGTTCCGGTAGTTGAATTGTAAGAATAATACGTTGAAGTTACCAAAGGAGCTGCAAAAAGTAAAGTAGCAATCACGCCGCTGTTTGCGTTCTGATCGGCAGATAACCGCGAATGGAAAAGATCTGTTGTGGTAAAATTTATGGTTTTTAATACACCATTTCCATCTGCGACTACATATTTATCTGTTCCGGGAACTCCTGTATTGGAATTGATGGTACGAACTCTTACATTTCCTGTTGCTACATCCAGTTTCTCACTGGGATTTATCGTGCTTATTCCTACATTTCCGGAATTTGTTATTGCAAAATCATTAGCTTGTTGTGTGGTAGTTGGAGTTCCGGAAGCCGCATTATCTTTGTTTCCGTCTACATGAAAGGTCGTTTGAGGATTAGCAGTGTTAACTCCTACCTGTGCGTAAGAAGACAATGGTATCAAAATAAAGGGTAATATTTTAGTTACCTGAAATAATTTGTTTCTCATGATTTTTGAAATTTGTGAATTTTTTTCCAAACTCTTCAAAAATCGTACCGATTGATTTTGGATATTTTTAATTAAATTTGATTTTCGTTGATTTTATTTTGTTATTTAATGTGTTTTTAATATTAATAAATGGTTATTGGTGTTGTTTATTTAAATATAATTTAATATGAATTTATCAGATTGAAGTTAAATTATTTTTACTGTCACAATAATTACAGCCAGAACAATGCAAAATAAAGCGATTAAAAATAAATAATCCGCAATAGTTTCAAATCTGTGGGAACGTTTTTCGTGCATTGATCTTATTGCGAGAAAAGAAAAGAAACAACTGAAAGCAAAAAAAAGACAGGCAACTCCTGCAAACTCGTCCAAATGCGTGCTGTGGCTGATTTTTGATATCTTTAATGAAGTGATAATGACCAGAGAAAACCCCAGAAGATTACTCGATGCATTAAGGATATGAGACGATTTTTTCTCCATCATTTACAAATTTATTCCAATATAAACACAATTTATTTTATTATCAAATTTTTAAAAAAGATTATTAAAAATTAAAATTAATTTAAAAAGTGTATATTAGCAAAATACTTCAAAATAAAAATATTTAATATTTGGCTATGCAGACAACCTATATTGAAACACAGCAAATTTCCTTTCAAGATTTTAAAAATCAAATACTTGAAGATTATAAATTAGGAAGGATTTCTCGTGAAATGTCTTATTTGGGACGAAGAGAAGTTCTTACGGGAAAAGCTAAGTTTGGTATTTTTGGGGACGGAAAAGAGCTTCCTCAGCTTGCAATGGCGAAAGTTTTCAGAGATGGAGACTTCCGTTCGGGATATTACAGAGATCAGACCTTTGCATTGGCTGTAAATGCGTTGACTGTTGAAAGTTTTTTTGCACAATTGTATGCAGATACTAGCGTGGAAAGAGAACCTGCTTCAGCCGGAAGACAGATGAACGGCCACTTTGCGACAAGAAGTTTAAATGAAGACGGAAGCTGGAAAGATTTAACGGCTCAGAAAAATATCTCTTCCGACATTTCTCCTACTGCGGGACAGATGCCGAGATTATTAGGATTGGCTCAGGCTTCTAAAATTTATAAAACCGTAAAATTCGAAGGCTCTGAAAAGTTTTCCAGAGAAGGAAATGAGATTGCTTTCGGAACAATCGGAGATGCTTCTACAGCAGAAGGTCATTTCTGGGAAACACTGAATGCGGCTTGTGCGCTTCAGGTTCCAATGGTAGTTTCGATCTGGGATGACGGTTACGGAATTTCTGTTCCTACGAAAAATCAGAGAGCAAAAGCCGATATCGCTGAAATGCTGAGCGGTTTTCAGAGAAAAGAAGGAGAAAACCAGGGATGTGAAATCATTCAGGTAAAAGCTTGGGATTATCCTGCACTTTTGGATGCTTATGCTAGAGCAGAACAGTTTGCAAGAGTCGAAAGCGTTCCGGTAGTGGTTCACGTGATTGAAGTTACTCAGCCTCAAGGTCACTCTACTTCAGGATCTCATGAAAGGTATAAAAATGAAGAGCGTCTGTCTTGGGAATCTCAGTTTGACGGATTGGTGAAATTCAAAGAATGGATTTTAAACTATTCCATTGAAATTGAAGGCAAAGAAGAAGTTCTGGCAACAGAAGAAGAGCTGGATGCTATTGATAATGAAGCGAAAAAAACAGTAAAAACAGGTCAGAAACAGGCTTGGGAAAATTACCAGAAAACAATTACAGATTTAATCGGTTCCGTTTTACCTTTGGTAGAAAATCTTAAAGGGCAAAACGCTGAAATCGAGAATTATATTACCCACTTCAATAAACTCGTTTCAAAAGCAAAGAAAGACGTTTTCCATTTGGTAAGAAAATCTTTACTGGCAACGAGAGGAACCCATTCTGCAGAAAGAAACCAACTGATGCAGAAATACAACGAGATTTTTGAAGTTGAAAAAGACAATTATTCTTCTCACTTATATTCTCAGTCTCAGTGGAAAGCTGAAAACGTAAAAGAAATTAAGCCCATTTATTCCGACACTTCTGAAGATGTAGACGGAAGAGTAGTGGTAAGAAACAATTTCGATAAAATATTCGAAAAATATCCTGAAACTTTAGTCTTTGGTGAAGATGCCGGAAATATCGGTGATGTAAACCAAGGGTTGGAAGGAATGCAGGAAAAATACGGTGACGTTCGTGTTGCCGATACAGGAATTCGTGAAGCTACGATTTTAGGTCAAGGTATTGGAATGGCAATGAGAGGTTTAAGACCAATCGCTGAAATCCAGTATTTAGATTATATTCTGTATTGTTTACAGGGTATGAGCGACGATTTGGCAACCGTTCAGTACAGAACAAAAGGAGGTCAGAAATCGCCGGTTATTATCAGAACAAGAGGTCACAGACTGGAAGGAGTTTGGCATTCAGGTTCTCCGATGGCAGGAATTCTTAATCTTTCAAAAGGAATTCTGGTATTGGTTCCTAGAAACTTAACGAAAGCTGCCGGATTCTACAACACCATGCTTCAGAGCGATGATCCGGCTGTAATCGTTGAATGTTTAAATGGGTACAGATTAAAAGAAAAACAACCGGATAATTTAGGTGAATTTACTGTTCCTGTCGGAAAAATCGAGGTAACAAAAGAAGGAAAAGATGTTACGTTGGTTACTTACGGTTCTACATGGAGAATTGTAATGGAAGCAGCGGAAGAGCTTGAAAAATTAGGAATTTCTGCGGAAGTGATTGATGTTCAGTCTTTAATTCCTTTTGATTTAACACATGAAATTGCAGAATCTGTAAAGAAAACAAACAGATTAGTCGTAATCGACGAAGATGTGGAAGGCGGAACTTCAGCGTTTATTCTTCAGCAGATTTTAGAAAAACAAAAAGCATTCAGATTCTTGGATTCTGATCCGTTAACGATCTCAGCAAACGATCACAGACCTGCGTATGCAAGTGACGGAGATTATTTCAGCAAACCTTCTGCGGATGATATGGTTGAAAAAATCTATGCGATGTTTAACGAAACAAATCCTCAGAAATATCCTGCGATATTTTAATTGGAATTTTAAATAAATTTTGAAACCGCTTTCTTTTTGGAAGCGGTTTTTTGTTAGAAATTGGTAAATTAGATTTTAAAACATAATAATGAAAATCACAAAACTTGTTGTCCTTTTTAATTATCAAAAAATAGTACTTGGGTTTATTGTTTCGGTTCTTCTCTGTGCATTATCATTTTGGATTAATTCAACTCCGGTTATTTTAATATTAAGAATTTTAAGCGCACTTATCATAATAAATATTTTTGCATCACTTCTCGCTTCTTACATTTTATATGATCATTCAGATTTGTACGAATTAAAGAAGTTAAAAGGAATTGTAGATTGGAATAAAACAGAAAATGCAATTTTAGTTCACGCAAGCTTTGATCCTTTGTCAAAACGATTGGAGGAAAAATATCCGGATTTGAATTTAACGGTTTGTGATATTTTTGAAAATCGTCACGAACAGGAAAAAGGAATCGAAACTTCAAAGAAAGTATTTCCACCCAATCCAAAGGAAATAAAAATTAAACCGGATCATCTTCCTTTTGAAAATCAATCTCATGATGTAATTCTTGCTATAACTGCACTTCACGAAATTTTAGATCATGACCAAAGAGTTTTATTTTTCAAAGAAGCGAAGAGAATTTTAAAAGATGATGGTGTAATCATTGTTTCAGAACAATTTAGAGATCTGACAAATTTTCTTTTCTTTAATATCGGAGCATTCCACTTTTTAAGTAAAAAACAATGGACGAAATCTATTTCTGAAGCGGGCTTGGAGATTATTGAAAATAAGAAAATTACGCCTTTTGCTAATATGTTGACTTTAAAAAAGTAAATCTTTAGAAATATCCTGCGATATTTTAATTGGGATTTTAGATAAATTTTGAAACCGCTTTCTTTTGGGGGTGGTTTTTAATTTATATTTGTTTAACCATTAAACTAAAAGTTATGAAATTAAAATTTTCATTTATATATCTTTTATTAATAGTTACAAGTTGTAAAAATGAAAGGAAAGAATTGCTTTTAGCAGACAGGGAAGCTCCCTTAGGTTGGGTTTATCTGAAAATGTATGATGATGAAAGTTTTGAATTTATTTCTCAAGGGATGATGAGAGATAAAGATGTCTACACAGGAAATTATGAGTTTAAGAATGATACTCTTTACTTTAAATATAATGATTCAGTTCCAAAAGCTGGTTCAAAAGCAGTAATTAATAATGATTTTGTGAGTTATATTAATGGAAGTTATGCTGAAAGTTTGAAAGTAAAACGTAATAAATTTAAGCTAAAGAAATAAAAAAGACCATCAAACAACCGTCTTCTGAACTTTCTTCCCTTCCAAAATCATTTTACAGTCCTTCTCTTTCTCCGGATCATACACATGATATTTCGTTTCCCATTCTTCCAGTTGATATAAAATCGGAAGGAGAGCCAATCCTTTTTCTGTGAGTGAATACTCAACTCTTGGAGGAATTTCTTTAAACTCTTCACGAATTACCAAACCATCGGATTCCATTTCTCTCAACTGGTCGGTCAGAACTTTTCTGGAGATCACATTAATCCTCGCCGCCAATTCTCCAAAACGCAGTTTCCGGTCTTTGATCACCAATACAATAATGGGTTTCCATTTGCTTCCCAAAGCAGACATTGCTTTTCCCAAAGGACAACTGTATTGCATTAATTCGTTCTTTTTCATAAAGGTCTATTTCTAATTTTTACTCGTATTGTTGAACACGAAGTTCACAAAATTTCTAATAATTAATTGCTTTTAAGTTTCACAATGCCGTTTCACTTATAAGAGATACAGAATTTTTAAGATTTATATTTCTTATGAATAACTTTTTATTCTGTCGAACCTTCGGTTGGTGGTTAAATAAAAATTAAAATCCAATCTGCTTGCAAAATCTCATCTGTTACTTTAAAGTTACTAATGTAAGTTACTGCAAAGTTACTACTTTTTTCAATTCAAAAGATACAAATATGAACTATTATTAGTTACTTTGTGTAACAATTATAAAATAGTAAGTTAAAAATGAGCACAGAATCATTATTTCAACCTTTTAAATACAAGAATTTAGAACTTAAAAATAGAATCGTAATGGCTCCGATGACGAGAGCACAATCCGATAACGGAGTTCCTACGCAGCAAATCACAGATTATTATGCAAGAAGAGCGGCTTCCGAAGTGGGATTAATTCTTTCGGAAGGGACGGTCATCAACAGACCTGCTTCAAAAAACTTACAGAATATCCCGGATTTTTACGGAACAGAAGCATTGAACGGATGGAAAAATGTAATCGATGCAGTTCATGAAAACGGAGGGAAAATGGGACCTCAAATCTGGCACGTCGGAGACACAAGAATGTCAGAAGATTATCCTTCAGTTGAGATGGAAAAAGCTTCTACAATGACGTTGGAAGATATTCAGGATACCATTGCTCAGTTTGCCGCTTCTGCAAAATCTGCGAAAGATCTGGGATTCGATGTGTTGGAAATTCATGGAGCGCATGGTTATCTCATCGACCAGTTTTTCTGGGATGTAACCAATACAAGAACCGATGAATACGGAGGTAAAACCCTGAAAGAAAGAAGCAGATTTGCGGTTGATGTGGTTAAAGCAATCAGAGCTGCGGTTGGTGAAGATTTCACGATTATTATTCGTCTTTCTCAATGGAAACAGCAGGATTATTCTGTAAAATTAGCGAATACACCGGAAGAAATGGAAGAGTGGTTATTGCCTTTAAAAGAAGCGGGAGTTGATATTTTCCACTGTTCGCAAAGACGCTTCTGGGAAGCTGAATTCGAAGGTTCTGATCTTAATTTCGCAGGTTGGGCAAAAAAAATCACTGGACAGCCAACCATTACCGTAGGTTCTGTAGGGCTTGAAGGAGATTTTATGGCAGCTTTCGGAGGACACGGAACTGAAAAGACGGATTTAACGGAACTGACTAGAAGACTGGAAAGAGGAGATTTTGATCTGGTTGCTGTTGGTCGTGCACTTTTACAGGATCCTGAATGGGTAAAGAAAGTAAAAGAAGGAAAAATGGACGAACTTCAGGATTTCAAAGCCGAAAGCATGGCAACACTTTATTAAAAGTCAAAAGTCAATGGTGAATTGCTTTGCTGCCAGTTTTTATTAAACCATTCATTAACCAGCAAAGCGAATTAACTATTCACTTTCTACATAATTTTACCTATCAATTATTTTAAACGAAACCGCTTCAGGAGAGATTCTGAAGCGGTTTTTTCTTTTAAATATTCTAAAGATTTAAAATAACGTTAATTTCAGACACCTGAATTTACATTTAATTAGGACATCCGAAAGTAACGGAAACACATTTCCAGTATCCCGGAATTCCATTTTTTGGCGGATAGTAACACTCAACAGTATTTACTGGACATTCCGGAGCATTTCCTCCATTAATTCTTTTTAAATCAGATTTTGGTAATTTTCTTAAGTTTTTCATATTGAATAAATTTAATTTAATTATCAAATATAATATTTCTCCATTGAATGAAAAAATATTACAGCTCTTAAAAATGAAACTGCTTTCAATTCATTATTTAGATTTACATTTAAAAAATTAAATCTGACTAAAGAAAATCAACATGATATTTAAACAGTAAAGCTTTAACTACTTAAAAAACAATAAACAAAATAAAACCGTTCCCAAAAATGAGAGCGGTTTTTTAACAGATTTAAATATCTAAAATTGTCATCAATAATGACAAAAGTGATCAGATTTACAGCCCAATATTTTTTGTTGGTTTCAGTTGCTTTTTAATTGATTTCGGAAGCGCATCCTTATGAACCAGAATTGCTGTCGATTTGTATTCTACATAAGGTCTTGTTACGTAAATATACCCTTCAAAATCATTCGTTACACCCCAGGAATTTTTCACCATATAATATTCTTTGCCCGACTGATCTTTCGCCAGTCCTACGATGTGCATTCCGTGGTCATCCGTTGTAGAAAGGTTATTTAAAGCCTTCTGACGCATATCTTCAGTAATCGTTTTGTCTTTTTTAGGTTCTGTGAATAAAGTTCCTTTATTTTCTTTTGTGATCTGATCCAGATCCATGTCCGGAACATAAGCAACCCCGTTTTTATAAGAGAAATAAGGCTCAGAAACATCCGTTGCCCAACCTACAGAATATCCTTTATTTACAGCATTATCAATAATTGAAGTTAAATCTTTCATCGGTACGTTCCAGTCAGAATCATGGCTCCAGTTATCCGGAATCGGAACTACAAATTTCTGATAATACGGATAATCCTTGTAAGAAGAAAGTTCTACATAATCGTCCGGATTGATTCCTACAACCTCTTTCGCAAAAGTTTGCGGTGTGTAAGATTTTCCTTCATACGTAAAGTAGGCAGGAACTTTTCCAAGATATTCATCCAGAATGGCATCAACGGAAGACATCCAGTTGTCCGTCAGTTTTCCTTTAGAACCAGCCTGAACCAAACTGTCCAGAACAGGTTTCAATTTTCCCTGCATTTCAGAGAAATTATTCAAACTCTGTCCTTGCTTCAAACCTGTGTAAACATCCTGTGGAACCGCTCCGTATTTTTTATACATATTAATCACGTCGTGCAGTTCTCCGCCGTCTCCCCAACTGATGGCACCGTTATTCAGCACATATAATTTGGCTTTATCGTGGTAAGAATTTCTTGCAGTGTAGATTTCCGCCAGATCAACCGGTTTTTTGCCCATTCTCTGCATTTCAGACTCAAGGAAAGAATTTCCGGAATAGCTCCAGCAAGTTCCCGAAGAACCCTGGTTTTTTACCGAAGTTGCACCCACATCTTTCAGCGTGGTAAACTGGAAATTAGCATTCTGGGATTGGTTGTTTTTTAACTTGTTGATTAAGTCATCCTGTGCAAACATCATACTTCCTGCAGACAAAACAAAAAGTAATGACACAAATTTTGAATTTTTCATTACTAAAAAGATTATTTATACGAATAGTCGTTCATATTAAAGATTTGTTACAAAGAGAAAGGTTAAATCGAATCTTCGGTTTTCCGATAAAAAAGTTTTTTATCAGGAGCTGTTTCGCGCTTTCGCTACTCGCTTTTTTGAGGTTTCGGCGGCGGCAAAGCCGCGGCGAAGCCGCCGCCGAAACCTCAAAAAGAGCTCAGACAGACCGCTCAATCGCGGCTAAGGAAGAAGTCCTTCATTTCAACATTTGTAAACACCATTAAAATTTGTCATCCTGAAAACATCTGACCACAGTTTTTCCACTACATTCAGATAATTGCGGCATTATAAACTTGGTGAAAATAATTTTTAAAAAAAATCAAAAAAGAAAATATTTCAAAAATATGAAGTATAGAATTCATTTACAGATGTTTTCGTTCTTAAATTCATTTGCCGCCTTCACTAAAATTCATTATTTTTTCAAAAAAGTTGACCATGTTTCCAACCTTTTTGAAATTTTATGCATCTATGTAGATATAAAGCCTGATTATGGAACGAAAGTTACTATTAGAATGTCAACGGAACGACCGGAACGCACAGCGGAAAGTCTACGAAATGATGGCGGGAAAACTGTACACCGTTTGCAAGCGGTATCTGAAAAACGATGAAGATATCGAAGAAGTTCTGGCGGACAGCTTCTATAAGATTTTTACGAAAATGAGCCAGCTTCATAATCCCGATATTTTCGAAGCGTGGGCAAAAAAGATTGCAGTAAATGAATGTTTGCAGAAATTAAGATCCACTAAAGAACTGCATATTTCTTTAGAAGACAATCATGCCGTTTCTACAGATTCTGCGATGGAAAATGTGTCTTTTGAAAAAGATATTTTAAGCCTTCTGAACTTTCTTCCCGAAGGTTGCAGAGCCATTTTCAACCTTTTTGCCATCGAAGGATATCCTCACAAAGAAATTGCAACCATGCTTTCCATTAGTGAAGGAACCTCAAAATCCCAGCTCAATTTTGCCAGAAAAAGACTTCAGGAACTTTTGGTTAATCAAAACATTTAAACTTTTACAACAATGGAAAACAATTCAATAGATAAAACATTCAACGAGGCTTCTAAAACATTGGAAGAACCTGCGACTTTTCCTGGGTTTGATAAAGTTTGGGCAAAAGTGGAAGAAAAATTAGACAAAAAAGAAGAAAAAAAGAGTAAAATAGTTCCGATCTGGCTTCCTTACGGAATTGCCGCAAGTTTATTAATCGGTTCCGGAATCTTTTACTTTTCCAATAAAAAAGACAATGCGGAAGTTACCCAACAGGTTATTGCAAAAAATATCATCTCTGAAAATAAACCTTCTGCTGCTATTTCGGAACACGTTCAGAAAGCTGACAGTATTATAAAAGTGAATATCCAAAAAGAAACTTTACCTCCTGTAACGATAGCTGCTGAAGCTCCGCCAGTTGCAATCCAGGCTCCGTTTCCTGTTGTTTCATTTCCTCCATTAGCTTCTCCTGCACGTTATGAAGAACCGGTAGTTCTTGAAAGAGAAAATAAAATAATTGAAGACGCTCCTAAAAATCAAAATACTGAAGTGGTAATTGCGATGGGAATTAAGAAAGAAAAAGTTTCGATGGTGAATTCTCTAAATTATTCATCTTCATCGGAGAAAAAGAAAATTACGGAGCTTAACGCAGTTGCAGATACCGCAGAAGCAGTCTATTCTACCAATCCGTATGATCTGAAAGAATCTTCTCAGGAACCTGAAATTCTCGCGTACAATAAAGGATATCTTAAAGCAAAACAGCCAATTGCAGGAAATTATCAGGGATTGGCAAACAGAATAGGCAACAAAGAAGCGATAAATTCAATTCGAGGAGCAGTTCCGGGCGTCAATATCAATTCAATTTCGGGAAGACAGGGTTCCGGAAAAGTCGATATTTCGATCAGTTGTGAAGGTTCATCCAAGGCAAATAACAGTCCGCTGTTTGTCATCAACGGAAAGGCAACAGATTCCGAACTTTTTAAGAGAATTGATCCTAAAAAAATAGAATCCATCCGTGTTTTTAAAGCAGACACAGCAACCGCACTTTTCGGAAACCAAGCCGCGAATGGAGCTGTTCTGGTGGAAACAAAAGACATTTCCCGAAAAGAAAAAAGAATGCTGAAAAAGCTTCTTAAAAAAGAAAAACTGCTGAAAAAATAGTTTTCTAAACCTCCAAAACTAATATTCATTCAATATAAATCTGAAAAAAGAAATTTCTTCGGAGGTTTCTTTTTTCGCCTTTTAATCAACAAAAAGACCATGAAGAAGTTGTATTGTCTGCTTCCGCTGTTTGCGGTTAACTGCCTCTTCGCGCAGAATTCTCAACGGTATTATTCCGGAATATTTTTAAACGAAAAAGAAAAACCACAGAATTTTTTAAAGGTTCTGAACAAAAACAGCGGAGTTTATGAACTTACCGATGAAAAAGGTTTTGCCATCATCGCAGCAAAAGATTACGATACTTTGGTTTGGAACAACGGTAAAAACAAAGCGGTTGTATATGGAACCCGTGAGCTGAAACCTATTTTGGAAAGCCAGATAGAAAAAAGAAGTGTTCAAAATATTCAGAATAAAACGTACGACAGTTTGGTTTTAAAAGAGCGGAAAGATGAATTTAGCGTAGAAAATTCAGGACAAAACCTGAAAGTTAATTTGTTTGATTATTATTCCGTTAGAAAAATAAAAGAGATTGGTAAAAATTATATCAGTTTAAAAGGACGCACCCGGAAATTTTTGTTTTTAAACGGAAGTTTTACCACTTCAGCGGAGGTGAAAAGCAGAAATTCTGTTCCTAAAACCCAGAATCAATATGTTCAGGGAAGGTCTGAAAACGGAGAACTGGTTTGGAAAGGTCCCGAAACCAATGAAATGTTCAGTTTCGGACCGGATATTTCGACTTTGCAGTTTGATAATCAATCTTATGAATATGATCAAAATGGAAAGCTTATTCCTCTTATAAACGGAAATTCTCCCGCGAAAGCTTATGACAACGACATTTTTAAAACGACAGTTGGATACAATAATCAATTGAGGCTGAATCTGTTTTTCAAAAATAATGAATACTATTACGATGAAAAGTTTCGGATTTCACTGGATCTCGGACAACAGAAAGATCAGATGTATTTCATGGATCAGTACAGTATTCTGAATTCTTTTAAAACAAAACTAAGTTCGAAAATTTTAAAATTTAATGTAAATGCGGCTTTTATATATGAAGAAAATAAAGCGGTAAATTCCAACAGAATTGGGTTGTTCAACAGAGTTTATCAGAATTCTTTACTGACGCCGGTTTCTTTTTCGAATGCTCAGAAAATTTTTCTTACCGATGGTTCGCAGAGAAGCTACAGCAAGTTTGCAGACAATCCTGAATTTTTATTTTATGAAGATAATCAATACAATTCCAGAGATAAAAGAAGACAGTTCGATGTCGGAATTTCGCGGAATTGGTATCGTTTTAAGCTAAATATCACACAATCTTATGAAAACGATTTCTTTCTGAATCTGGATCGTTATAAACCTTCAACGTATGGTTTTCCCGAAGGTCTGCGAAATGGGAGAAGGCAAAACAATAAACTCTATAATTCCAGTATTTCAGGAGAATATTCGATAAATGAATATCGTTGGAACCATCGTTTTAATCTCAATTTTATTGTCAATAACAACAGATCGGAGGTTGATAATACTTTAAACAGTAAAAACCACATCTACCAGAGAACTTCGCAGGATTATATCTTTGAATACAGATTAAATTATAATGGTTACAGGGATTTCGAAATGGGGTTTAATGCAGGAAATTCTTTCTACATTTCAAATACTTCGCTTAAAAATAATTATTTCCTTCCTAAAGTGGGTGCATATTTTACTTTTAAAGAAATATTCAACTGGAGAAATATCAATTTTAAAATGTTAGGAGCCTACACTCAGCTAAGTTCGGAGCCGGAAATTACAAAATCCTATGCTTCTTACGCGACCACTTTGCTGAATGCGCAGAATTCAAATCGGTATTTCCCGGTTCAGGAAGTTGAAACCTTTAAAAATCTGTTGAATATTGATTCCAGAGAGTGGAAAACGGGTTTCAGGCTGACTTCAAGATACAATTTAGGCATTGAAGCAGAATATTTTCAGCGGAAAATCAGCAATGATATTTTTCCGGTTTTTGAAAATGGCGATTTAAAACTGAAAAACCTTGCAGACCACAGGTACCGCGGATTGGAAGTGAATTTCTTTTTTGATAATGTTTATCTGGGTTCAGATTTCAGGATGAGTCAGAAAGCTTCATTTTTTAAGTACAGAGATATGGTGGATCGGGTAAATCCGGGATATCATAATACAGCAGTTTCAGGTTTTAAAGACATTTATAAAACATTGTCGGAAGGTGAAGTTCTGGGAGCGGTTCTCGGAAGTTATTTCGAAAGAAATAACAACGGAGCGTTGATAATTGATGAATTCGGTTATCCCAAAAAAGCGGATGGATCTAAAATAATTGCAGATCCCACACCGGATTTCGTCGTTAAATTCAATCATAATTTCACCTATAAAATGCTCACTTTAGACATCAATTGGGAATGGAAAAAAGGCGGACAAATCTGGAACGGAACTCAGGCTGTTCTCGATTATTACGGACGCTCCCAAACTTCCGGAGACGACAGAAATATTAAAAATTATGTTTTTCAGGGAGTAAATTCCGGTGGAAATCCCAATCAGATTCCTGTTGATTTTTACGATCCCAATCAGGACGTTTCAAAAAACCGATGGACGAGATACGGATATTTGGGCGTTGCGGAAGACTATGTTCAGAAAGCAGATTATGTGAGAATTAATGCGGTTTCTCTAACGGCAAAATTCGATGTCGGACAGTTTAAAAAAGGTTTGGGAATTACATTCTATGTGAATAATATTCTTCTTTGGCAGGCGAATCGTGGCGTAGATTCCAATCAGAACTTCTACGATTCGGAGAACGGAAGAGGACTGGATTTTTTCAATCTTCCGTCGTATAAGACTTTTGGCTGTATGGTTTCATTTCAATTTTAAGGTATGAATTTCAAGGTTACAACATCTATTTTAGGGTTATTTTTTCTGGTTTTTGCTTCTCTGTCAAAAGCTCAGGAACCGTTTAAAAATTTCGAAAAAGAAAAAACGTACATCCAGACCAACCATGTTTTTTATAAACCCGGTGAGGAAATGTACTTTAAAATTTACACGGTAAAGGCAGAAAATAATCTTCCCGCCGATCAGAGCAAAGCCGTCAATTTTGAATTGATTGATCCAAGCGGAACGGTCGTAAAAAAAGCCAAATACGAAATTACAAATGGTTATTCGGAAGGCTATTTTTATTTTAACAGCGACATGAAGGGCGGAATATACAAATTGCGCGCTTTCACCAACTGGATGCAGAATGAAGACGGAAAAAATGCTTTTGAGAAGGAAATTACCCTCCAGAAAATTGTCTCGCCAAGAATTCTGATGAAACTGGAATTCCCTAAAAAAGGATACGGAGCTGGAGATGAGGTTCTTGCCGATTTTTCGATGAGAAGTCTCAGTAATCTTCCGATTCCTTTTTACGAAGGAGATTACACAGTAATGCATAACGGTGAAAAGATTTCAGAGGGAAAGCTGATAACGGATAAAGAAGGGAAAAATCAACTGAAATTCAGACTTCCCGCTGTTTTAAAATCTTCCGATGCGCTGTTAACCATTAAAATCAATTTCGACGGTTTTACAGAATCTATTTCAAGAAATATTCCGATGGTACTGAATAAGCTTGACGTGAAATTCATGCCGGAAGGCGGAACTTTCATTAATGGGATCGAACAGAATATTGCCTTTAAAATTTTGGATGAATTTGAAAAACCTGTCGATGCAACTTTGGAAATTTTTAACCAAAACCATCAGAAAATTACGGAGACTTCAGCGTACAATTTCGGGATGGGAAATTTTATTTTAACCCCAAAAAAAGGCGAAAATTATTATGCAAAAGTATTGAAACCTGAGAATATTTCAGCCGTTTATCCGCTTCCGATGACAAAAGATGAAGGAATTGTTTTCAATATCAATAAAGAAAATCAGAAGATTGTTTTTAAAATCCGATCAGCAGATGAAAAAGATGTTATTATCAAAGGAAATTTCCGTGAGAAAGAAATGTACAGCAAAACCATTTCATTAAAAAAAGGATTGAATGAATTAGAACTTCCGGAAAATGAACTTCCGATCGGTATTTGCCGATTTACGGTGTTTGAACGAAATATTGCTTTGGCAGAACGCATTGTCTTTACGAATGAAAACAAACAGATGAATGTGAAAGTAAAACCGGTAAAACAAAATTATCTTCCGAGAGAAAAAGTGATTGTGAATATCGAAACCACAGACGAAAATAACAAACCAATTCCCGCAAATCTGGCTCTGAGCGTTGTGGATGATAAACTCTGGACGTATGCAGACGATAAGCAAAATCATATTCTTTCGTGGCTGCTGATGGATTCCGAGCTGAAAGGAAAAATTGAAAGGCCTCAGTTTTATTTCGATAAAAAAGAAGAAAAAAGAACCAGAAGCCTCGATTTGGTGATGCTTACCAACGGTTACCGTTATTTTGAAATGACTCCCGAAGTGATCAAAAACAGAAAATACAAATATCTTCCCGAAAAGAAAAATCCCATCTACGGAATTGTAGAAGATGAAAAAGGAAATCCTGTAAAAGCCGATGTGTA
Organism: Chryseobacterium sp. C2(2020); assembly: GCF_014218915.1. NCBI lineage: Bacteria > Pseudomonadati > Bacteroidota > Flavobacteriia > Flavobacteriales > Weeksellaceae > Chryseobacterium > Chryseobacterium sp. C2(2020). Next base: position 69,720 of record NZ_JACLCT010000011.1, on the reverse strand, counting down.
TTTCCTTGAGGACGGTAAAATCCTGAAACAGACGACCTCAGAAAACGGCTTGTTTTATTTTTATGATCTCAACAGAAATTATTCCAATAAGCTGATTGCGAAATCTGTACAGCCAAAACAGCAGGTGAAAATCCGGATTTTATCTTACAGACTGGCAATAAATCCTTTGGCTGCAAAATCTTTGAATAATATTAATGTAGAAGAAATTGTAAAAGAAACCGTAAAAGAAGAAGGTAAAATAAAACTGCGTGAAGAGGCTGAAAAGGAAATTCCGAAAAACACTTCGTCCGAAAACAGACGTTTCCGATCGGTTTCAAGAGGAAGCATGAGAAGTGATACCATAACATCTAAGAGAATAGAAGAGGTTGTAGTGACGGGAGCAATGGGAATGAAGAAAAAAGAATTGCTTACCAGTTCCGTAACAACTATCAGAACTGAGGAAATTCAGAATCCAAACGTTATGTCTTCTTTAGCCGGAAAAGTTTCAGGACTTGTTATTACTCCCACCAATCAGCCGGGAGGTTATCTCAATGTGCAGATCCGGGGAAATGCTTCTGTTGCCAATAAAAATCCGCTGTATGTTGTGGATGGTGTTCCTGTAGAGAATTTTAAAACAGTCATCAATCCGAGTGATATCAACAGTGTAACAATTTTAAAAGATGCCGCTGCAACGGCTATTTACGGAAACAGAGGTGCAAATGGTGTGATCGTCATTAATTCTTTGAAGAATTTCCGGTCTCAGATAAAATTTGATATAACCCCGAAATCATATTACGCATTGGTGAATATTCCCACTGACAGTCTGGTTTCGTACGAATACACAAGAAATTTTTCTTATCCTGTCTACAAAACGACAAACACTTCTTACAGACACGATTATCGCGAAGCTCTGTATTGGAATCCTGTTGTGGAAACAGGGAAAAACGGAAAAGCACAGGTTGAATTTTATAATTCCGATGCCAGTTCTACTTTCAGAATCATGACGGAAGGAATTTCCTCTTCAGGTTTAATCGGGCGTGATGAAACAACCTATGCCGCTCAAAGTCTGATTTCAATAGATGCGAAACTTCCGCAATATCTTACAAGAACAGATCTGATGATGATTCCGGTGGTGGTTAAAAACAATTCTCCGGAAACCAAAAAGATAATGATGGACGTTATTGTTCCGAATCGTGTTAATGTGGTACAATCAGATAGCGCGATTACCTTGAAACCTTTGGAGTCAGGCAGATTATTTGTGAAAATCCAGACCAATGAAGTGGTGGAATCGAATATTCAGTTTACCGTAAGATCAGAAGATTTCAGAGAAACCATGATTCTTCCCTTTAAAGTTGACGAAAAAGGATTTCCGCACCGTTATTCAGTTATCAATAACAAAACAGAAGACCTTAAAATTGATATTCCGGATTATATTGAAGGCAGTTTCTTTTCTTCTTATTATGTGTATGAAAACAATGCACTGCAGATGTTTGAAAATATGGAACGCCTGAAGAGGGAACCTTACGGATGTTTTGAGCAGCTTTCTTCAACGGTTTATCCAAATATTTTCATTCTGGATTATTTAAAACAGATTAAAAAAATTACACCGGAAACCGAAAATCTGGTGATCAAGAATATGAAAAAAGGCTATCAGAAAATGCTGAGTTATAAAAACCGTGACGGTGGATTCACTTACTTCGGATCTTCGGAATCGGATGTTGCACTTTCTGCTTTTGCATTGCTTGAATTTAAAGATTTGAAAAAATATGTGAATATTGAACCTAAAATCATTCAGGATCTTACCTCTTTTATTTTATCCAAAAAAAATCAGAACGGAATGTTTGAAGTAAGAAGAGACTATGAAAAAAGCAATCCGTATTCAGAATTTGCATGGTCGAGAAATATGTATGTTTTGTATGCGTTGTCTAAAACCGGAATCAAAAATCTGGACGATGCCTACGAAATCAATCTGAAACGTGCTTTGGCTACAAAAGATGCTTATCAGTTGGCTTTAATGGCAAATATTTCTTATAATTTAGGCAAAAATCAAAAGTATAAAGAGTTGGTTGCTCTTTTAAACAGTCAGTTTGAAGGGAAAAGTTTAAAAACAAAAACCACTTTTACAGGTTCCGGAGGATTTTCTGCAAATGCTGAAACACTATCACTTTATCTGATGGCTTTGCAGAAAGATGAGCAGTTGAGCCAGTTAAAAATTGCTGAAGTTGCAGATCATTTAATCAATTTCAACGGATATTATGGCTTCGGTTCTACTCAGGCAACAACTTTGGCTTTGGAAGCATTATCTGTATTTTTTTCAAAAAATGAAAAATTATACGGTACTGAAAAACCTTTAATAAAAATAAACGGAGCAGAGATCAGAACGAATAATTCGGTGGGTTCTGCTTTTAAAAACGGAGAAAATACAATCAGCATCAATTATCCTACACAAAGAGGACTTCCTTACAAACTGGATTATGAATATTACACGTTAAAAGCTCCGAAAAGTGCAGAAATTCCTTTAATTCTGAATACAAAATTAAAATCTGAAACAGCAAAAACAGGAGAGACAGACCGAATGATAATTACCATTCAGAATAAAATAAACAATCAGCTTCCGATGGTGACGGCGAAAATAGGAATTCCGGCAGGATTAACTTTACAGAATGCTTTGCTGAAAGATCTTCTGGATAAAAAGCAGGTTTCCTATTACGAAATTTTTGATAATTATCTGGTTCTGTATTGGGAACATTTTGATGCCAACGAAATAAAAACCATCAATCTGGATCTTAAAGTGGAATTTGCAGGAGAATATACAGGAAAAGCAAGCAACGCATACCTTTATTATATGCCGGAAGCAAAATTTTGGAATGAAGGAATAAAAGTCAGAATTCAGCCTTAAAGCTTATTTTAAAGTCGTGTAATTTTTAACTGTTTGATTTATATTTAATTAAAAAGTCTGTTTAAACTTTTATTTAACCGCAAAAGTCACACAAAAGATCTGCTAAATTTTTTATTTAAAGTTGATTATTATAAATGAAAAAGCTCACCATAGTTTTTAAAAATCTTTGATTTTTATTCTTTTGAGTGCTTTGATTATTCTGGAAATTCGCTTTAACATTTTCTTTTGTCCCTTTTGCGGTTAATTCTGAAATTAGTTTAAACAAGTTTAAATTATAAAAATGAAGAGGGTGAAGTTTTAACAAAAAAATATCAACTCCACTGCAACTTTTCCGAAAATCTGCATCCTTAAAACAGAGAAACGGAAAATGATTATATTTTCAGAAAAATAATACATATGAAAAAACTAGGAACTACCATATTGGCTTTGATGTTGGTAATGGGCTGTAAAACCAAAACAGCGACAGATCAGCAAAAAGAGACCCAAAAATTAAGCATCGAAAAAGACAAAGATCAGGACGGCGTTAAAAACCGGAAAGATAAATGTCCTGAAATCGCAGGACCGATAGAAAATAAAGGCTGTCCGTTACCAGATATGGATGGCGACGGCGTTCCCGATAAAGATGATCAATGCAAAGAGCTTTCAGGACCTGTGGAAAATAATGGCTGTCCTTTTCCTGATACCGACGGAGATGGAATAATAGACAAGGATGATGCCTGTCCGACGGTTGCCGGACCCGCAGAAAACAACGGCTGTCCGTGGCCGGATACAGATGGCGACGGAATTCTGGATAAAGATGATGCGTGTCCTACCGTTCCCGGATTACCGGAATATAACGGCTGTCCGAAACCGAAATCGGTCGTGGCTATGGAGATTGAATCTTCACCGCGAAGTTTATCTGCTGCGGGAGCAAAATCGATATCAGGTGTAAAGATTAGTAAATCCAAAACAAAGGGTAAGAAAACAAAAATTTATGAAGAATTTCCGGATGCAGGGAAACTTACAGCAGGAGAAGTAAATGATTTCTCAAAATGGAATTACTGGCAGGATATGGCGGTTCCTGTTTTATCAGAATATAAAAATCAATGGAAACTTTTCCCTGATAAAAGGGTTTCTGTTCAGTTGGTTAATAAAGACAAAAAACCAGTTATTGGTAAGAAATTAAGGTTGTTGAATGATAAAAAAGAAATTATTTGGGAAGCAGTTTCGGATAATAAAGGAAACGCAGAATTATGGATCGCTCCAAGAATAGATTATCAATCTTTATCGAAGAAATATTATATAACAGACGATAAAGGAAAAACTTTGTCAGCTAAAGCAAATTTATTTAAAAAGGGTGAAAATATAATTACAATAGATGCGCCATGTCTTCAAAAAAGAAATTTAGATTTAGCTTTTGTTGTAGATGCTACAGGATCGATGGGGGATGAGATTTCTTATTTACAGGCAGAATTATTGGATGTACTGAGAAAAGTTGAAAAAAAACTTCAGAATACAACAGACGTTCGTTACGGTTCTGTATTTTACAGAGATCAGGGTGATGAATATGTAACGCGTGAATTTAATTTTTCCGACAGAGCTGAAAATTTGGTGAATTTTATTAAAAAACAAAATGCTAATGGAGGTGGAGATACTCCTGAAGCAGTTGTTGAAGCATTGGATTCTTCAATTGATAAACTTAGCTGGAGCAAAGAAAATTCTACAAAAATTATTTTTCTGATTCTTGATGCATCACCACATTATTCTGAAGAAAATATTAATAAAATATATAATAAAATAAAACTGGCAGCAAAAAAAGGAATTACAATTATTCCTTTGGCAGCGAGTGATACAGATAAAGAAACGGAATATATTATGAGAACGTTTGCTTTGCTTACAAACGGAACCTACACATTCCTTACCAACCACAGTGGAATCGGAAATCATCACATCGAACCAACAACAGATTCTTACGAAGTGGAAAAGTTAAATGATTTATTGTTGAGGCTTATTCTGCAACGTTCAACAATATCTTCTTGTCAGAAGCCGTCTAATAATGAATTTATTAATAAAAAAATTGAAGTAGAACTTGAAAATGAAGAAAACCCTAAGGTTAAAATCTATCCAAACCCTACAAAAGGATTAATTAACATACAGTCGAATAAACAGATTGATGAATTATACCTATATGATTTCAGTGGTAAAATTTTAATCAAACAGGAAAAATTACCAAAAGGAAATAATAAAATAGATATTACTTCCTATCCTCAAGGTGTTTATTTAATGAGATGTTTATATGGAAAACAATGGGACGTATTTAAAATTATAAAAAATTAAAGTTAGTGTGAACAGGCATTCTCAAAGGATGTCTGTTTTTATTTTAAATAAACTTTCAAAAATTATTGAAAGTTCAAAAATTATTATTACATTTGTATCAGAAATCAAAAGCAATATAAAATGCAACTTTCAGAAGCTAAAGAAAAATACATTCAGACTTGGGGTACATTTGCGACCAATTGGGGCATTAACCGTACGATGGCACAGGTTCATGCTTTGCTTTTAGCGAGTGGTAAAGCGCTTTCTACCGATGAGGTGATGGAGCAGCTTGAAATTTCAAGAGGAAATGCCAATATGAATCTTCGTGCACTGATGGATTGGGGAATCGTAAGAAAAGAATTTGTAAAAGGCGACCGTAAAGAATATTTTGTTGCTGAAAAAGACGTTTGGTTTTTATTCAAGCAGATTACAAAAGAAAGAAGAAAGAGAGAGATTGAGCCTGTAATTTCGTTTCTGGAAGAACTGAAAAATATTGAAGATAAAGATTCTGACGAAGCGAAAGAGTTCATTAGATTAATGGACGATTTCAGTTCTGTAACGGGGAAAATAAACAATATTATGGATCTTGCCATAAAAAGTGACGATCATTGGTTGGTTGGGAAGATTACGAATTTACTGAAGTAAAATATGAAAAAGTGCCTGATAATTTTTTTTGTAATTCCTCTTTTAATAAGTTGCAAAAAAGACATCATTGCCACCTTTGATATTCACATTGAAAATCTTGACAAATATGATGAATCTGAACATGAGTTATATAAATTAGAAATTTACAGAAACAATAAAATTTTCAAAGTATTTAAGTCAGAATTTCCGTTTAATTTATGAAAAAAAGATTAATATAGCCCAAAGTGGCTAATAAAGAGTAGTTTACAAGAGTGGGAAATCCAATCGGTAACGATTTAGTAATGGTGCTTACTGCACTCGCTTTCATCTGATTACCTTGTAAATCAATACTGCAAATATAAAAAAATAAAGGGTAAAGTACATAGGTGCTTTACCCTTTTTTTCTTTCCTCTCATACAAAAATTATGAAAAAAAATTCCCCCACTGTGGGGAACCTGTGATATTTATTCCAGTATATTTTCCAAATTTTGGTTCATCATCAATAGATGTAATTCCGAAACAGATAGTGATAACTTTTAAAAGACTAAGCTATGGAAATCCTGTTGAGTAAAATATTATCGCAAATAAGGTATCAAGAAGATAAACTCGCTTCCGATTTGATGCCAACGGCGGAAAAGGCGTATCAAATGACCTTATTCCTGAATGAAATGCTTCTTAAAGTAAAAGCCAAGATTGTGCAAAGTGGGTTTAAGAACGAACAGCAGGAAATTAACTTTTTTAAGAACATCAAACCCCAAATCTTAGGAAAGCTCATCTACTACAATAAAGTATTTCGATTTGAAACGACCTGTCCGGTCAGCACAGGGAAAATACATCAGAGTTATTACGAGAATGAATTAAAATCTCTCAAATCAGAATATAAGGAGAGTATTTGCAATACCTATTTTTACAGGTACTACCGTGCAGGAAGAACAGACCGTGACCACAGCTATTTTATGCTCGGAAAAATTAATTACCACGATGGTTTAAATAGCGGAGTTTTTGAAATAGACCTTAGCTTTTCCACTTATTACGATAACAAAATAGCCCATATTATTGCCAATGAACTACTCTATACTTATTTGCTAAACAAAATCAATCCCGAAGAAAATCCTGACTTCGTTTTACTAAATGACGATGTGAATAAGGATATTTCGTGGACTAATTCGCAAAACGCACTTATCGAACTGATATATGCCCTGTATGCTTCCAGTTCTATCTCACACGGAAGTATCGGTATCAGAAAACTGGCTTTGATTTTTCAAATCCTGTTCCGAACTCCTGTAAATGATATACATCACGCTTTCCACAGAATGAAAACCCGTGCAGGTTCCCGAACGGCATTTTTAGACCAGCTTAAAGTTTCATTGGAAGAATATATGGATAAAGACCTTTGACTATTAAAAGGCATTGGTTCAAAGCAGTACATTTATGTGTACTGCTTTTTTTTACCCATATCTGCCAATTGGCAAATGAAGGCAAAATAACGTAGTTAATAATTCAAAAGCCCTCGAAACCCTTATTAAACAAGGGTTTTTCCCGATTGCAAAAATTTTCAAAAAACCGTCAAACCAATTGGCAGACATTGGCAGACAAACTTTGCCACCCTTAGCAATTTTGCATTGTGAACATTAATAGCAATGCAATGAAAATAATCACTATCGAAGAAGAAGCGTGGCAACAGCTCAACAGCCGTATCAATGCGATTGCCGATTATCTCAAAAGGTTAAATGATACAAGCTACGATGACTTGTGGCTGAACAACCACGAGGTATGCCAATACCTGCACATCAGCGAAAAGACTTTGTGGCGTATGCGTACCAAAGGCGAAATAGCTTATTCAAAACTTTACGGGCAATACTTCTATACGATTGGAGCAATCAAGGATATGCTCAATGCCAATGCTATACAAAGCAATGATGAATTTGTACAGGAGCTTATGGCAAAAGGCAAAAGCTATATCAAGAAAGGTAGAAAGCTGAAATCAGGTAAATCTTAAAACGTGCGGTTATGAACATTGACAGAATGGAATTTTTGGCGTGGATGGAACGCCTAATGGAACGCCTCGATATGCTGGGCGACAATATAGACAGCTTACAAAAGAAACGCAACAGCATTGACGGAGAGGAATTGCTCGACAATCAGGATTTACTGCAAATGCTGAAAATCAGCAACCGTTCCCTGCAACGGTATCGCTCCATCGGCAAGTTGCCCTATTACACCATAAGTGGCAAACTGTATTACAAACTGTCTGACGTGCATCAGTTCATCAGGGAAAGTTTTAATCCGCCTTTACCCAAACTGAACGCCAATGGATGACAAACACTGCCTTTGACTGCCATATCAGGCAAGTGAGCAAACGCTTCATATACATTCGGCATTTGAACTTTAAAATATTCAGATTATGAGCGAAGAAACAGAAAACAAACAGCAAACTCCCGAACAGTTATCGGATATATTACTGGTATTGGATAAGCAAAAGAATAAAATACAGGCGGTTACCGGCATAGACGAAAACGGCAAATTGAAGACTACTGACCCCACAAAGGAAAACCAAAGCCAGTTTATGCGTGTGGATAAGCACGGCGATTTGTTCTCCAACTTCTTCTCTAACTTTTGGAGGCAGTTAAAAAATCCGACCAATTTTTCATTCTTCAAAGTATCGGCTGATGAAGCCGTAGATAAGGCTAAGGAAATGCAAAAGCAGGTAGATAATCCTACACCCGAAGGCGAAAAGGAAATGAAAAAGAACGAGGTAAAAGCCGAACCCGAAAATGAACAAAAACAAGAAAATAAAAATGATATGGCAACAACACAGACAACACCGGATACCAGCGAATACCGCTACAAGCCGGAACAGATTGATTGGGAAACAATGAACAATCTCGGAATAGGCAAAGAACGCCTTGAAAAAATGAACCTTTTAGACCCGTTGCTAAGAGGTTACAAGACCAATGACCTTGTACCTGTAAGCGTAAACCTCGGCGGGGCTATTGTTCGCACAGATGCCCGTTTGTCTTTACAGACTGCACCGGACGGAACCGTAGTGGCAGCGATACACGGTATCAGGAAAGAGCCTAACCTGAACTTTGAGTTTTTCGGACACAAGTTTACCGATGAGGATAAGAAAAACCTGCTCGAAACGGGGAATATGGGTCGTGTGGTTGACTTGACCAATTCCAAGACAGGCGAATTGATGCCGTCAATTATCAGCGTGGACAGGCTAACCAATGAGCTGATTGCCCTGAAGACCGAATTTGTCAAAATTCCCGATGAGATTAAGGGTGTAAAATTGAACGATGAGCAAAAACAAACCTTGATGGAAGGCAAATCGCTTTATTTGGAAGGAATGATTTCTAAAAAGGGCGATGAGTTTAGTGCCAATGTACAGTTTAATGCGGATAAAAGATATGTTGAGTTTCTGTTTGATAGAAGTAACAATAATCAGCAAACACAAGAAAACCGGCAGAACAATCAGCAAAGCCAACCGCAGGAAGCTCCGAGAACTTTTAGAGGTAAGGAACTTGATGATGAACAATACAATAAGTTCAAAGCTGGACAAACTGTTTATATAGATGGTCTGATAGATAAAAAAGGACAAAAATATCAGGGCTACATCACGCTCAACAAAGAAACTGGCAAAACAGATTTCTCGTTCCAAAATCCCGACAAGCTCAAAGCCCAAGCGAAACCAACCGAAGCCCACAAAACGCAGACTGCGGTTAATTCCGAGGGAAAAACCAACGAAGCAACCAAGAATATCAAAGAGCCTTTGAAATCGGGGCAGCAAACACCCAAAAATGAAAAACAGCAGGAACAACAGAACAAACCCAAAGCACCTGCAAAATCCAAAGGCGTAAAAAGATAGTGAATAATGAAAACAATTATTGCAGAAAAACCAAGCGTAGCAAGGGAAATAGCCGGACTTGTGGGAGCATCCGATAAAAAGGACGGCTACCTTACGGGTAACGGCTATTTTGTTACGTGGGCATTCGGACATCTGATAGGATTGGGAATGCCCGAAGATTACGGCATTTCGGGGTTTGACAAAGCATCCTTGCCGATACTTCCAAACCCTTTTATGCTGACCGTTCGCAAAGTCAAAAAAGACAAAGGCTATCAAGCCGATGCTGGTGCATTGAAACAGCTAAAAGTGATTGAAAAACTGTTTAACCAAAGTGAAAGCCTCATCGTGGCAACCGATGCAGGTCGTGAGGGCGAACTCATCTTTCGGTACATTTATGAGTATCTGAAATGCTGTAAGCCCTTTAAACGGCTTTGGATAAGCTCGCTGACCGAAAAAGCCATTAAACAGGGCTTTGACAACCTAAAAGACGGAAAGGAATTTGACGGATTATATCAGGCGGCACAAGGCAGAAGCCGTGCCGATTGGCTCGTAGGCATCAATGCTACACAGGCATTGAGCATTGCCGCAGGCAACGGTATTTATTCGCTCGGAAGAGTGCAAACGCCTACACTGGCTTTGATTTGCAAACGGTATATAGATAACAAGAATTTCGCCGTACAGAAATATTGGCAGATACAATTATCCCACTCTAAAGAGCAAATTGATTTTAAAAGTATTTCTGCTACCAAATGGCAGGATAAAAAGCTGGCAGATGATACATTAAAATCTATTGAAAGGAATGGTAATACTGTAACAGTTACTTCCGTAGAAAATAAGAATATAACGGAGCAGCCGCCTTTGCTTTTTGACCTCACAGGCTTGCAAAAGGAAGCCAACAAAAAGCTGAACCTCTCTGCTGAAAAAACTTTGAATATTGCTCAAAGCCTGTACGAAAAGAAATTCATTACCTATCCACGTACCGGGAGCAAATACATCCCCGAAGATATGTGGGCTGAAATTCCCAACCTCGTGAGGGCATTGCAGAACAGGGAAACCTGCAAAGCTGCTTTATCCAAAATTAAATGGGGGCGTTTCAATAAGCGTATTGTAAATGATTTGCGTGTTACCGACCACCACGGATTGTTGATTACAGATAAAGTCCCGTCCGTTTTGAGTGCAGACGAAAATGCGGTGTATGATATGATTGCCTTTCGCCTGCTCGAAGCCATTTCGCAAGCCTGCATCAAAGAAATAACCGATGTTTCCTTACAGGCAATGCACTATGATTTCACCGTAAAAGGCTGTAAAATTTTGGAAGCAGGCTGGCGTATGATTAAGGGTAATTTTTCGGAAGATGATGCAGAACCTATACAGGATTTGCCCGAATTGAAAAAAGGCGATGAACTTAAAATAAAAGAAGCTGCCATTCTCGAAAAGAAAACCAAACCTCCTGTGCTTTATACCGAAGCTGGGCTTTTGTCGGCTATGGAAACCGCAGGTAAGGAAATCGAAAACGAAGAAGAACGGAAAGCCCTGCAAAACATCGGTATCGGTACTCCGGCTACAAGAGCCGCCATTATCGAAACACTGTTTACCCGTAACTATATCCAACGAGAAAAAAAATCTTTAATACCAACCGAAAAAGGATTGCAGGTTTACGAATTGGTTAAAGACCGAAAAATTGCGGACGTGGCTATGACCGCAGAATGGGAACTCGCTTTGCAGAAAATTGAGAACAACGAAGCGAATGCCGGAAGTTTTCAAAAGGAAACGGAAACCTTTGCAAAGTCCATTACCGATGAATTGCTGCAAACCTCCATTGCTCAAAACAGCCTCCCTAAATTGGTTTGTCCGAAATGTAAAAGCCAACAGCTTATTATCCGTGATAAGATTGTTAAATGCTCCGATGAAGTTTGCGGCTGGATACAGTTTCGCAATGTGTGCGAAGTGCAAATCAGTATTTCCGATATTGAAAACCTTGTGAATAAAGGGAAAACCAATCTTATCAAAGGAATGAAAAGCAAGGCAGGAAAGAAATTCGATGCTTATATCGTATTGGATGCCGATTGCAAAACCTCTTTTGAGTTTGATAATAAAAAGCCAAAAAGATAATGACCGATATTACCATATCCCAAAAGGAAATAGCACCGCTTATCCATACCATTAGGGATAAGCAAGTTATTCTTGATGCTGATTTAGCAATGCTCTATCAGGTAGAAACAAAAGCCCTAAACAGGGTTGTAAAGAGAAACCAAAACCGCTTTCCCGAAACTTTTTGCTTTCAGCTTAGCGAACAGGAAGTAAAATCTTTGAAGTACTAATTTGGCACTTCAAACGTTGGACGGGGCGGGAGGCGTACGCTACCCTTTGCATTTTGTGAGCAAGGAGTGGCAATGATGTCCGCATTGTTGCGAAGTGATATAGCGGTAAAGGTCAGCATTGAGATTATGAATGCCTTTGTAGAAATGCGGAAAATGCTTATCAGCAATGCTTCGCTGTTTCATCGTTTGAATAATATAGAACTGAAACAACTACAAGCCGACCAAAAATTTGAGGAAATCTTTAAGGCATTGGAAAGCGACAAGCTCCACAGCGAAAATGGCATCTTCTACAACGGTCAGGTTTTCGATGCTTACGCCTTTGTGTCGGATATTGTACGAAGTGCCAAAAGCTCCATTATCCTGCTGGATAACTACGTGGACGATACAGTGCTGACTTTGCTGGGCAAGCGCAAGGAAAATGTAACCGCTACAATCTATACCAAAACTATCAGCAATCAGCTACGGCTGGATGTACAACGGTACAACAGCCAGTATGCTCCGATTGAAATTGAGGTTTTCTCCGATGCTCACGACCGCTTTTTGATTATTGATAATGCAGAACTATACCACATCGGGGCATCTCTCAAAGACCTGGGCAAAAAATGGTTTGCCTTTTCGAGAATGGATATTGAGGTCGGCAGGATGCTCCAAATTCTAAACAATCCATAAAATGAACCTCTGAATTTTCAGAGGTTTTTTATTGCTCATTGCGACAAATCCTGCCACACAAAGCCAAACCCTGCCACTTCTTCAAAGGCACTTATCTACCGCTATAATTTTAGGCTTCAAGCAAAATTCTAAACAAAATTATAGTATGAGTACACAGCAAAAAGACTTGTCGTATTACAGATTACGACTACAAGAACATCTTAATTCAGGCTTTCCTGAAAAAGCCAGCGACCACAAATTTATCGACCAGCGTTCTTCGTGGGCTGCCAATGCTTACGAGGGTGCTTTCAGTTCGGGAAACGCTATTGAGCAGTGCAACGAAATAGCCAATTACATTCTCTTTGAGGGCTTACATTTTTCAAGGTTCGATACCATTTTTCAGGTGGTCTGCAATGAGTTCGATACCCTAATGGCAGACGAGGAACTTCGACCATTTGCCCTGAAAATGTTCCGTGTTTGCGAGCCTGTTTTTGCCAAATATAAACTGACCGATGATTTCGCCTACGGTTATGAGTTTGATGTACTCTACACCGAAATAACGGGAACCATCGCAATATGGATAACCGAAAATGGGCTTCAGTAAAAAGCAACATCTCCAACAGAATATTGATGCCCTGCGAATTGCTTTTAAACTGGAAAAGGAGAACCGACAAGCCACCGTAGGCGAAAGACTGCTAATGATGCAATACAGCGGATTTGGCGGTCTTAAATTCGTTCTGAACCCCGTTGAATATGAGATGGACATCAACAATTGGAGAAAGACCGAACACGACCTTTTCTCTATTACGCAGGAGCTGCATCAGGTTTTAAAAGAAAATGCCACAGACGAAAAGCAATACAAACGATTTGTGGACAGTATGCGAAGCTCCGTACTCACAGCATTCTACACACCGCCGGAGGTTATAGATGCCGTTTCTTCCGTATTGCGTGATAGCGGTTTGAAGATTGATAAATTCCTCGAACCCTCCGCAGGTATCGGCTCATTTATACAATCCTTTTCGGAAAATCAAAAAGCCAATGTTACTGCTTACGAAAAAGATTTGCTAACGGGCAAAATCCTAAAGCAGCTTTATCCCGCAAATAATATCCGCATAAGCGGTTTTGAGGAAATCCCCGAAAAGGAACAAAGCAGTTACGATGTTGTTGCCAGCAATATCCCGTTCGGTGATACCTCTGTATTTGACCTTTCATACTCCCGAAGTAGAAACCCCGCAAAGGAGCAAGCTGCCCGAAGCATTCATAACTATTTCTTTTTGAAAGGAAATGATATGCTCCGAGAAGGTGGTTTGCAGGCTTTCATTACCTCACAGGGGATTTTGAACAGCCCGAATAATGAGCCGATACGCAGGGCATTAATGGAAAACAACAATTTGGTTTCAGCTATCCGCTTACCCAACAATCTGTTTACAGATTATGCAGGTACAGAGGTTGGCTCTGACCTGATAATCCTGCAAAAGAATACAGCAAAACCAAATTTGACCGAAGCGGAAGAATTGTTTTGCCAAAGCAACAAAACAGGATATGGTACACCCAGCAATGCTTTATTTGAGGACGGTACAAGAATTATACATACGCATTGGAAAGTAGATACTGACCCTTACGGGCAACCTGCATTAATCTATACACACAAAGACGGCGTTGAGGGCATTGCAAATGCCCTCAAAGAGATGCTTTCCGAAGATTTTGGTAACCACCTGAATTTGTCTTTATACAAAGGCGAACAACACGATGAACCTTTTATACAAATTCCAACGCCGGTAATTCCGCCTCCCATTGTTGAGCGTGAAATCATTCAGCCCCAGCAACAGCTTTTTACGACACCTGTGATAAGACAGGAAAGTCCGCAGGAATTAAAACAGCTAAGCATTTTCGACCTATTTGAAAATACAGGTGAAACTGTGGCTGTCCTTGCTCCGCCAAAAAAAGCAACATCAGCCAAAAGACAGACCAGCCAGAGAAAACGAATGCCTATCAGTCGCCAGCCCGACCTGTTCAGTTCTGCAATGCAGCAACCTTACACGCTTCCTGTTTCAAATGGCAATAAAACATTTAATGGCAAAGAACAGGAAGTAATCGGCGATTTGTTTTCGCAACAAAACGGGAATGGCCAAGCTGATAAGCCAGCCATTCCCGTAGCCGTTCTTGCCGCCATTCCCGAACCTGCGCCGTTTAGTAACGAACTGCAATCGTTCCACCGAAACGATTGCCTTGTGGTAGATAATGGCTGGGTGGGTTATCTGCAAAGTGTAGATACCGCAGACGGTACGGCTGTCTTCCACCCGTTGCAATTACCTCCTACGCAAAAAGCAAGAGCCGAAGCGTATATACAGGTACGTGATGTTTACCAACAGCTTTATACCAAAGAAGCACAGCACCAAACTGAACACAAAGAAGAAAGGGAAAACCTTAACCGATTGTACGATGCCTTTATCAAAAGGTATGGCAATCTGAATAGCGCCGATAATATCAAGCTCATTAAAACGGACAGTGCCGGAAAGGAAATGCCTTATCTGGAGCGTGTGGTGGGCGGCGTGGTACACAAAGCGGATATATTCAGCCGTCCGGTCAGCTTTTCCATCACAACATTAGCTACCGACAATCCCGATGAAGCGTTGGCGGCATCGCTGAACAAATACGGAAGTGTGGATTTGGACTATATGTCCGAAGTGAGCAATATGACTGCCGATGTGCTGAAAGAAGCCTTACACGGCAGGATTTTCTATAACCCTTTGCAACAGGAATATGAAATCGCCGAACGCTGGATTGCAGGTAACGTGGTAGAAAAAGCGGCGGATGTAAGAAACTACCTCGAAAACAATCCCGATGATGCCCAAGCCAAAGAAAGCCTTACTGCTTTGGAAGAAGCCCGCCCAAGACGAATTGAATTTGAAGAGCTGGACTTTAACCTCGGCGAACGCTGGATACCGACTGGCGTTTATGCCCGTTTTGCTTCGCATCTTTTCGATACGGATGTGCGTGTACATTATTCCGAAAGCTCCGATGACTTTTCTGTAACCTGTGGACAGAAGAATGTGCATATATGGGACAAATATGCTGTTAAGGCAGAGAGCAGAACGTTTGACGGGATTAACCTGCTGAGGCACGCCCTTGTCAATACTACGCCTGATATTACCAAGAAAATCACAATAGATGATAAGGAAGTAAAGGTTAGGGATATGGAAGCCATTCAAATGGCAAACACCAAGATTGACGAAATCCGAACTGCCTTTACAGAGTGGCTCCACGCCCAAAACAATGAGTTTAAAAACAGGCTGACCGACCAATACAATGATACCTTTAACTGTTTCGTCCGACCGAATTATAACGGAACACATCAGGAGTTTCCGGGATTAGACCGCAAGGGGTTAAAAATCCAAGACCTGTATGATAGCCAAAAGGACACCGTTTGGATGATTAAGCTCAACAACGGTGCTATCTGCGACCACGAAGTAGGTGCAGGAAAAACGCTGGTAATGTGTACGGCAGCACAGGAAATGAAGCGGTTGGGGCTGGCTCACAAACCAATGATTATCGGGCTGAAAGCGAACGTACCCGAAATTGCCGAAGCATATAGAACCGCCTATCCGCACGCTAAAATACTCTATCCGGGCATTGACGATTTTACGCCTAAAAAACGCTTGCGGATTTTTGGTGATATTAAAAACAACGATTGGGATTGCGTGATACTCACACACGACCAATTTTCTATGATACCGCAATCGCCCGAAATGCAAAAGGAAATTCTCGAAATAGAACTGGACAGTGTGGAGCGTAACCTCGATGTGCTGCAATCGCAAGGAAATGAAGTTACCAGAGGGATGCTTGCCGGAGCGATAAAGCAAAAAGAAAATCTCGAAGTAAAGCTGAAAACCCTGCAACACGATATTGAGAACCGTAAAGATGATGTGGTGGACTTCAAAATGATGGGCATAGACCATTTGTTTGTGGATGAAAGCCACCAGTTTAAAAACCTCATTTTTAATACACGCCATTCAAGGGTTGCCGGATTGGGAAATATGGACGGAAGCCTAAAGGCTTTGAACCTGCTCTTTGCCATTCGCACTATCCAAGACCGTATTGATGCGGATATGGGTGCTACTTTTCTTTCGGGTACAACCATCAGCAATTCACTGACAGAGTTGTATCTGCTGTTTAAATACCTACGCCCAAGAGCATTGGCAAAGCAAGGCATTCATTCTTTTGATGCGTGGGCGGCTATTTACGCCCGTAAGACCACCGATTATGAATTTTCGGTGGCTAATAATATCGTGGCGAAAGAACGTTTCCGCTATTTTATCAAAGTACCGGAACTGGCTCAATTCTATTCCGAAATCACGGATTACCGTACAGCGAAAGATATTGGAATTGACCGCCCCGAAAAGAATGAGGTGTTATACAACATACCGCCAACTCCCGACCAGGAAGCATTTATCCAAAGCCTGATGCAGTTTGCCAAAACGGGCAATGCCACTTTATTAGGAAGAGAGCCGCTTTCTCAACGGGAAGAAAAAGCAAAAATGCTGATTGCTACGGACTACGCCCGTAAAATGTCGTTGGATATGCGAATGGTAAGCGATATTTATGAAGACCACCCCGACAACAAGGCTTCTCATTGTGCCGCTAACATTGCGAAGTATTACCACCAATACAATGCGCAAAAAGGAACGCAGTTCATTTTCTCGGATTTAGGTACTTATAAACCGGGTGAATGGAATGTATATTCTGAAATTAAACGCAAGCTCGTGGAAGACCACAACATACCTCCACACGAAGTCCGGTTTATACAGGAAGCTAAGAATGATAAGCAGCGTAAGGAACTTATCAAAGGAATGAACGAGGGCAAAATCCGTGTGCTGTTCGGTTCAACAAGTATGCTCGGCACTGGCGTAAACGCACAGAAAAGAGCCGTTGCCGTACACCATTTGGATACACCGTGGCGACCGAGCGACCTTGCCCAAAGGGACGGGCGGGCTATCCGAAAAGGCAATGAAATTGCAAAGCATTTTGCGGACAACAAAGTACAAGTAATTATCTATGCCGTAGAAAAATCACTGGACAGCTATAAGTTCAACCTGCTATTCAACAAACAGCTTTTTATCGACCAGCTAAAGAATAATAATCTCGGTAAGCGTACCCTTGACGAGGGTAGTATGGACGAAAAATCGGGTATGAACTTCTCGGAATATGTAGCAATTCTCTCAGGAAATACCGACTTGCTGGATAAAGCCAAAATAGAAAAGCAGATTGCCGGACTGGAAAGCGAAAAGCAGGCTTACAGTCGTTCTAAATACAGTGCCAAATATAAATTGGAAGACTATACAGCCGAACTTGACAAAGCCCAATCACGCTTTGACCGTATGAGCCTTGATTGGGGAAACTTAGAGCAACGGTTACAAAAACGGCAGGACGGTACGGTTGTAAATGCTCTTGTGCTGGACGGTTTATCGCCGAATGCCGATGTAAAACAGACGGGTGCAAAACTTAACCAGCTTGCGGACAAAGCACGTACAGGAGGCGATTATGAAGAAATCGGTAGCCTGTATGGTTTTCAGCTATTGGTAAAAACCGAAGTTTCCCAAAAAGAGGGCGTGGATATTCGTGTGAACCGATTTTTTGTACAGGGCGAGGGCAATATCAAATACACGTTCAATAACGGTGTTATGGCAAAAGACCCCGAAACGGCATCACTGAATTTTTTAAGGGCTTTGGAAAAGCTGCCTGTCTATATTAAAAAGGAACAGGAGAATATTGCCGAGTTCCAAAAAGATTTGCCTGTGCTTCAGGAAGTGGTTAACGGTACGTGGTCTAAAGAAACCCGTTTAAGCGAACTTAAAACTGAACTGGCTGCCGTAGAAAGGAAAATACAGCTTTCCATAGAACCTGTTAAACAAGTAGAAGAACCTGCGGAACAAACTGAAAAAAAGCAGCAAGCTCCAAAGGTGTCAGAAAGCATTATCAGAACTAAAGGTATCCATTTGCCACGAGGCGTACTATGAAAAGAAAACGGGGATCTGCAAGTCCCCGTTCCTTTTTTATCAATTTCTAATATTCATCTTCTTCCAGCTCATCCATCCGTTTTATCAGCGCATCACGCAGGCTGTCAAGAAACTTCGTCCGGTTTATTTTTCGGGCTTTCAGCTCCATAAATGTATGGTAAAAGTCGCCTAAATCAACATTAAAGATGCTTTCAAATGTTTTGGCGATTACTTTAATATCCGTATTGTCAAATACACCCTGAGCGTGAAGGGCATATATCAATTCTGTCAATGCAGTTTTACTGCCTCGCCAATTTAAGTTAGGTAATTCTATTGATTTGCTTTTATGTATCGGGCTGTGAAGCTGGTCTTCAAGATATACTTGTATCAGGTCATTGGCGATGATTTTTGCAGCCTTATAATCGTGGGAAGTGGAAAAATTATGGTCCGCTTCAAAATAATAGGTGTCCAGACTTAGTTTAATGTCATACTTTCCCCGTACAAATAGCTTATCATCTATAAAAGTATTATTGGTTCTGTAATATTTATAAAATTCGAGGTTATTGTCAAAATATCTTTTGAGTTTTTCCAATTCATCATTATAGTATTTCTTCACTGCCTTACCGCCATAAGGTTTCTTTGTTTCGATTTTATAGATAGCGTTATAATAGATGAGCTTTGAAACAATAGCGGGCTTTTGATGCTTGAAAAAACGAATTTCTTCCTCTACATTTTTAAATCCTCTGTTCAATACATATTCTTTCACATTAGACAGGCATTTGATGATAAGTTTTATTATCACTTCAATCTGTTGTATGGAGCAATCCGTTTCAGTTTCTAATTCTTTGATTGCGGCTTCCAGATTATTCAACGTTTCGTTATAAAATTTATCCATCCTGTTTATTTTGAAATTTCTATTGGACACCTACATTGAATTAGTTGATGTCATTACATAGGGTTAGCTAATCGGTCAAAGTGCCTTTTTACGATTTCCTTTCGATGATTTAAAGGTTAAAACAGCAATTACCGCCAAAGCCAACGTAAGCATACCTCCATACAAGAACTCTTTTTCGGGAAACCGTGTGCCTAAAAAACCTGCTATCGGGTATGCTATTGCCCACCACAAATGAGAAAACGCAAAGTGAGAACCGTACACCTTACCTTGATTTTCTGATGCAATGTTTTCGCCTATTAATGTTTCTGACGGCATATCGGCAAGCGTTTGACCTATACCTGCCAAAACCCATAAGAACAGCAAGCCGTTGTACGGAACAAAATTGGCAAAGCTGATAGCTAAACCTATCAGGACAGCCCCGCTTATCAGCGATATGCTCCGTGTTTTGGTTTTATCAAGGCTGCCTAACAGAAAAGCCGTGATAGCTGCGCCTACTCCGAAAATTGCCATTATCCAGCCGTAATGCTTATCATCTAAAGCTAAAGATGTTTTTACCAAACCAACGGTATTTACCAATACCATAGCTCCGGCAATAGCAGATATAAATTCAATACTTAAAGAGAACCTTAAAATCTTGTTTCCAAACAATAAGCGAATACCTTTTATTACTTCGCTCCACGTATTGCCGGGCGGTGTACTATCGGTATTCACTCCTTTTTGCAGTGCTGCCACCGGTATAGTCAATATCAGTAGTATGGCAATGAATAATGTTGCTCCATTGACAAAGAAAATCTGCTTGGCTCCTAACCATACCGCAAATATCCCCGCCAATGCAGGACCAAATACGCTTAACAACTGAAAAGTTGCCATTGATAAGCCGTTGGCTTCCCTGTATATTTCTTTGTCTACTATCTGTGGGATAATAGCCCTGTATGTTGGCGTGAAGAATGCAGCGAATACGTTCAATGCAAATATCAACCCATACACCTGCCACTCGGCATTTACAAACGGCAGCATACACACAATTGCCATTCTTGCCAGTTGCGTTATCAGCAATATGTTTTTTCGCTTTAATTTTTCAGACACTACGCCTGCAAAGGGCGAAAAAATGATATACGCCGTTACCCGCAAAGTGAGAGCCGATGCCAATATAGCTGCCGCATTATCGGGGCTGATTTCATAGGTAAGCAATGCCAATCCTAACCACGTAAAGGCATCCCCGAACAAACTTGCGATTTGGGCAAAATAAAGCCTTGCGAAAGTCGAGTTCCGTAATGTTTTAAATGGTTCTGTAAACGCTTTTTTTAATAATTGTAATTCCATTTTACATTTTTAAATTATTCTTATTAAGCGGATAAGCACCGCCGTCAGACGGTGCTTTTTTCTATCCGCTTCGTTATGGTTTCTTAAAAATTCATTATCAGTTTCACACTGATATTACGTCCCATATTGAAAACGCCCATTCTTCCCGTTGCCGGATTTTCAGGAGCATATTTCAGTCTGCTTAAATGACTTTGATAAGCCACATCAGCAAGATTTTCTCCACTAATGAACAAAGACATAAAGTCGCTCCGGTTGAACGCCTTAATATTTGTTCCGATACCTGCACTCAATAAAGTGTATGCGGGTGTTGCTGTTTCTGTTCCGTAAGCACTGAAAAACTTATCCTGCTGAAAGAAGTGGTTAATCCCAAATTTGATGTAAGCGTTGGAAAACGTTCTATTTACATTCCTTAATTCGGCTTTGATTTCGCCCCTGTATCTCGGGGCTGGGATAAACGGCAAGTATTTCGAGCTTTCGGGTTGGCTGCTTTGGGTAGCCTGTACATACGAAAATGAGTTTTCCAAATGCAGCCATTCTATCGGTTGCGGGTGTATGTCCAAATAAATTTCGCCACCAACTAAGGTAGCGTTGCCCGCTGTATATTGAAAGGCTGGCGCACCATCAACAGGGTCGGGAATAATTTCCGTTCCGTCTTCCGCAACAAGTTTTTCGAGATAGATATAATTTTGAATGAAGTTTACAAATGGCGTAAGCTCCAACGTAATGTGTTTGGAGTTCAGAAAATAGGCAACATCTATCTGGTGACTGATTTCTGATTTTAAATCAGGTGTTCCGAACAGATAACGAAACGTTCCCTCGTGTCTTCCGTTCGCTGACAGTTCCGTACTGTTCGGCGCTCTGAAACCTCTCGATACATTGAATTTTAACGTAGAATTTTTATCGACTTGATAAGACAATCCTAAGCTACCGGAAACGCCATTGTAGTTTTTATTAAAGGCACTGAACTTTAATTCCGCATCGGGGTCTGTACTTTGCACAGGCTCTTCGTCTTCATTAAGATAGAGTTCTTTTGAGTTCATAGACCTGTTGTCAAATCTAAGTCCTCCGGCTAAAGTGAGTTTGCCAAAAGTTTTCTGTGTAAAAAGAAATGCTCCGGCATCAAACAGATTATAGGCAGGTATCAAAAATTCTTCCCCTCTGTTGGTGTTGGATTGCCACATACCACCGATACCAACCGAAGTTTCCCAGCCTCTTGATTTTTCAAAATTATACCGCACATTATAATTAAGTGTGTTCAAATCAAAGAACAATGCCGGTTCATTGGGAGCGGCGGGGTTTTCATACTCTCTTCGTTTATTGTTCTGAAAACCGAAATCGGCATTAATTGTACCTTTATTCAATATGAAATAATTGTTGGAAGAAACGCCCAAATGGTTGATGGTCTGATGTGGAAAACCGACCTTATACCCTTTATAATCATTTCCGCTTGCAACTACTTCATCGCCATTGGCATTTTCATAGATAAATCTTCCTAACTCGTCCCTTTCGCCCTCTACAAGATTAAGCGTGTTGTTATAAGAGCTGAC
Source organism: Chryseobacterium sp. C2(2020) (assembly GCF_014218915.1). Taxonomy (NCBI): domain Bacteria; kingdom Pseudomonadati; phylum Bacteroidota; class Flavobacteriia; order Flavobacteriales; family Weeksellaceae; genus Chryseobacterium; species Chryseobacterium sp. C2(2020). The sequence goes on along the minus strand of NZ_JACLCT010000011.1, from coordinate 47,346 downwards.
GGTGAGGTGCGAGTGTCCCCACCTTTTGTTTATTCCCAAGAACAAGCTGCCGTTAAGTTCCTTAAAACCCGAATTGAAGACTTTCCCATCGTAGGCATTTTGATAGTTGCCCGCAAATTTATTACTAAACCTGCCCAACCATTGTAAACCATCCTTATTGCCTGCATTGGAAAGGGAGTAGCCTATCAGGTTATTATTGCTTTGGTAATTCGTAGAAACCTGCGTTTTTATCTCACCTATTGGCAAGGCTTTAGGAGCAAGAAAGTTAAGCACTCCGGCAATACCGTCCGAGCCGTACATCAGGCTGCCGGGACCTTTCACTACTTCCACTCTGTCCACCGCATTCTCATCTATTTCAATACCGTGTTCATCTCCCCATTGCTGCCCTTCTTGACGAATACCGTTATTCAATGTAATCACCCTGTTGTATCCCAATCCTCTTATGGTAGGTTTTGAAATTCCCGTACCCGTTGTTATCTGGTTTACGCCCGGTATGTTTCTCAAACCGTCAATCAGGTTGGTAGCACTGTTTTGTTTTAAGGTGTTGCCGTCAACCGCTTTGACAATAACAGGGCTTAATCTTAGTTCTGTCGAGCGGGTTACACCTGTGATGATTAACTCGTTCAGCTCCGTAATGGCAGGACTTAATACAAAGTCCATAACCGTATCTTGTGCTATCGTTATTTTCTCGATTATTGGTTCATAACCTGTAAAACTTATCTCTAAAAGATATGTTCCCCGTTTCAGGTTTTTGATTTCATAATTACCGTTTACATCCGTTGTGGTTCCGGCTTTTAAATCAGCAATATAGACTGATACCCCGGCTAAATTTTTATTATTTTCCTGGTCTTTTACTGTACCGGAAATTCTGTTTTGTGCAAATATGTTTAAGGTTGCTGAAACAAAGGCAACCAATAGCAATACGCTTTTTAAATTCATAAATCTGATTTTTTAATTCTTATAATTTGAGCTGGATAAACAGACGCTCCGGCTGCTTACCTCTATAAAAAATCAAATTATTGGCGGACCTCTGTTTTGGGTTTCAGGAAGTGTGGCTTCGTAAAAATTTGCCTTATATAATGTATATTCCGAACGATGTTCAACATTAATGCAAACAAACTGTATAGCGGTAAAAAGATGAACAGATACACAATGATTGTCACAAAGAAAACACTTCTTTAATACTTTGCTAAGGTGGGCTTTATGTTCGCAGAAACTATTGCTGCCATCTGAATAGTAAACAGTTTTTTCACATTTGGTTGCTTTTTCAAATGCAATAATTTCATCGTGGTGGTGAAACATAAGTGCAGGGCTGTTGCCGAACAGGTATAACAGCAACAGAAAAAGTCCTGCAAATTTTATGTTTCTTTTATCTTTCAATTTTAGCTACGATATGGTTAAAAATGTTTTGGATTTTCCTGTAAACTCAACGGGTATCTACCAAAGACAATCCTGAAAATCGGTTGCCATATGTAACAATAAGCCCAGCGCAACAATCCTGACTATTTTGTTGCCGAACAGCAAGAGCAAGAAATACACTGCTATTGCATAATACGAATGCAGGTAGTGAAAGCCAACGCTGCATCTGTTCGGGTCGAATATCGGTTCTGCAAACAGGTGGTCTATATCAACAAGCATTGTTGCTAACAAAATTATCCAGACCATCTTCCATTCCTTTCTGAAAAACACGAAGGCAACCAATCCCGGAAAGAGAAGGTGCAAAGCGTAGTGGATAATATTTTGCAGTACGAATAAGGACATTTAGTTATTTTTCTTTGGTCGTTTTTTAGTCGGGTATGAAGCCTATTAATAGTTTATGTTGATTTGTTATGGAAATAAAGCCTTGCGGAAGTCTTATTCCACAAAGCCTTATTATTTCACCGCCAATTTTAGATGAAAAATTAGTGTTGATGTCCGTGTGCTTTGTCAGCAGCAGAAACCTCATTTTTAAATTTTCCAACCAACTTTTTGCCCTCATAGGTAATCGTAACGGTGCAATTCGTATGGATGCCATTTTTAGGCAATGCCACTGTCAATGCTCCATTTTTACCTGCGATAAGATTAGCTGTTGATTTACTGCCATTTTCAAAAGCAAATTCTACCGAGCCGGTAGCCGTTTTGGTTAACGTTTTAGCATTGGCATCCAGCACATAAAAAGTAAGCGCATTGTTGGCTTTTACCATTTCGATATGGTAGTTGTCAATATCTACCATTTTACCCCCGTGTGGAGCTGCACCGTGTCCGCTTTGAGCCATTGCAGGGCTAATTGCTAAAGTTGCAATAGCAACCACTAAAGCCATTCCGATTGATTTGATTTTTCTCATTTTTTTTGATTTTTAAAAAGTGAATAATTAAGAATTAAATTTTTACCCTAAGTAATTTGATTGAATTAAGAAACACCAGCGTATCAGGTAACAGGTGGATGATGGCTGCCTGCACCGGTCCTAAAACTCCCGTTAACACCAATGTGATACCTACAACGTGTACCACACCCACACCGCCGATGATATTTTCCTTAATTGTCCTGAATGCTTTTTTACTGATGGCTTTGGAACGGGCTATTTTTTCCAGCTTATCTTCCACCAATACAATATCAGCCGCTTCCATTGCAGCTTGTGTACCCACTATGCCCATAGAAATACCTACATTCGCCTGTACCAAAGCAGGTGCATCGTTAATGCCGTCACCAACCATTGCTACTTTTTCGCCTTTGGATTGTAGTTCCTGTATCGCCTTGATTTTGTCTTCAGGCAGCATATCTGCCCTGAATGATGTAATACCTAATTGTCCTGATACGTGTGCTGCCGTCTGTGGATTGTCGCCTGTGAGCATAATGATGTTTTCTACACCGCTTCTTTTCAATTCCTCAATCATTTCCTTTGCTCCCGGACGTATCGCATCTGACACATAAAACACAGATGCCGCATTGCCATCCACCGCCATATAGATAGCCGTATCGGTGAGGTTTTCGCTATTGACGGTTACGGAAATAGTATGGTCGTCCATCAGCGTTTTGTTACCTATCAGCACTTTTTTATTGTTGATGGTAGCACTGATACCTTTCCCTTTGAATACCTCAAAATCCGTAGGCTCTGATAACGAAGCACCCATATTGTCCGCATACATCAGTATAGCATTGGCAAGGGGGTGGCTGGAACGGTTTTCCGCTGATGCCGCTAATTGCACCAATTCTTTTTCAGTAAAGCTGTCATCGAGTATTTCAACTCTGTTTACGGTAGGCTTACCTATGGTCAATGTGCCTGTTTTGTCAAAAACAATGGTTTTTATCTTCGCCAATTCTTCCAAAAACTTACCGCCTTTTACAAGTATTCCTTCTCTTGCGGCTCTTGCTATGGCAGAAATGGTTACTAAAGGCGTAGCTAAGCCTAATTCGGCAGGCGAAGTGAAAATAAGCAGGGCTATCACGAGCTTTACATCTTTAGTTAGTAGGTAAACACCCAATACAAAAACGAAAACAACGGGTATCAGCCACGCCGCTACCTTATCCGTTAATTTTTCAATAGGGGCTTTACTGCTTTCTGCTTCTTCTACCAAAGCGATAATGCGTGAAAACACCGTATCTTTTCCCGCTTTGGTCATTTCTACGTCCAAAGCCCCTAACTCCAGTATTGTACCTGCAAATACTTCTGTACCGGAATTTTTTTCTACGGGTACGCTTTCTCCTGTTATGGGGGCTTGGTTTACAGACCCCGAACCCGCCACTATCTTACCGTCAACGGGTATTTTTTCGCCAGCCTTTACCACCACAATATCACCCACCGTCAGTGATGCAATAGATACGGGCTGCTCGTTACCGTCCTTTTTCAATATGGCTGTCTGTGGCACAGAACCGATGAGTTCCTTTATAGATGCTCTTGCTCTTTCACCGCTTGCACTGGCAATGTATTCGGCAATCAGGATAATCATCAGCACCACAGAACCCGCTAAATATTCTTTACCAACGACCGATACGATTACGGCAATGGAAATAAATAACTCCGTACCTATTTTCCGTTCCCTGATTAATTCGAGAATGGCAGTTTTTAGCAATGCGTATAAACCAAAAGCCGTAGCTGCCAGCAAGACGGGAAGTGGTATAATTTCTAAATAAAACAACAGGCTGGCAATACCCACTGTAATAATGCGTATGATTTCCCAAAAAAATTGCCGGGAAAAAAAGGTTTGTAAATAGTTCATATTGTTATGATATTAATGGGTATGCCCTTTGGATATACCCAAGTTTGAAATAACTACCGATAATATGAGCAATGCTATAAACAATACTACCCCAAGGGCAATCAAACCATACTTCATCTTTTTAGATAGGGGTCTGTTATTTGTACCTCCTTTTCTTTTCGGAGGAGGTACAAATTTTTTCCTCTTTCTTGTTTTCCGACTTCTATTTGTTCTTGATTTCATACAGTAGATAGCATTGTCTTATTCTTCCTCTTCAGCGTTTTTAATTGCCGAAAGAATGGTATAAGCATTTTTAGTAACTACCTTTAATGATTGCTGATTAACACTTTGAGGCAATTCGATAGCCGTATAGCCTTCCTGTTCCATACCTTTGGCAACTTGTACCAACTGGAAGGTATAGCCGTCTTTACTATCCGCTGTTTGAATAATGATGTAATCCAAACCGTCCAACTGAACAATGGCATCATTCGGTACTGCACTCTTTTGTTCCGTTCCTGTTTCTACCCACGCCTTTACATACATTCCCGGTAAAAGTTTTGCATCTTTGGTAAAGCGGCAAAGCACAGGTATCATTTTTTTGTCATCGGCTGCCTGACCTACCAAGTACACTTTTGCTGTGTGGCGGTAATCATTCTCATTAGATAATGAAAACTTAACCGTTTGCCCAACCTGAATTTTTCCCAAGTCTTTTTCAAAGGCATTTAAGGCAAGATGCAGGGCATCTGTACCTGTTATCTCAAACAGCACATCGGTAGGGGCAGCATATTTACCAATGTTGGTATTGCTGCTTTTGATATAACCTGAAATGGGTGCATAAATGCCCGCAGTTCTGGAAATTTTATTGCTGCTTTTTAAACTTGCGCTGCTGATGCCAATGAGTGCCATTTGCTGTTCTAATCCGGCAATACGGGCTTTCATTACATTATAATCTGAACTTACCTGTTGAAAAGTCTTTGCTGCATTCACATCCTCGTTTCTCAATTCCTGCTGCCTTTTGTATTCCTGCGATAAATATTCCAACCTGCCGATACTTTCCAGATATTCCTGCTGAATGGTAATAAATTCCGGGTTTTCAATGGTGGCTAATTGCTGTCCTTTTTTTACAGCTTGCCCCGGTAGCAGCCCTGCTGTTTTTATATAACCTCCCAATGGTGCTGACACTGTGGCTATACTGTTAGGGTCAGCTTCGATAGCTCCCGTCAGCTTGATGATATTACTTAGGTTTCTTAATTCGATAGCACCTGTTTGTATCTCTGATAGCTTATACTGGTCAGGAGTAAACGTAATTTGTCTGACCGAAGAAGCTGTGTCCGCCTTGCTTTCTGCGGTAGTCTGCTCCCCGGCAGCTTGCTCTTTTTTATCCTTACAGGATACTACCACTATTGCTGATAGCAGTAGGAGCGGTATATATTTTTTAAATGACCTATTCATTATTTTAATTTTTTTGAATGATTAATTTTTACCTGAAATTGCTTCTATGGAAATAACGACCCTGTTGAAATTATACAGGTTGTCTATATACTCCGAATGGATGTTATTGGATAGCGTAAGGTTTTGCAAATATTGTGTATAGGAAATATCACCGCTTCTAAAACCTTTATCCGAGTTGTTGATAATCAGGTCTGCCTGCGGCAATGCCTGTGTCTGATAATAGTTTATTGACTTCTGATATTTCACATACTCCTGCGCCAGCTCTTTTAATTGTCCGTTCAGGTTCATCGTTGTCAGTTCCACCTGTTTTTGTGCAATCTGCTCGTTGATTTTAGCCGCATTGATTTTGGATTTATAACCTCCGGGGAAAAGAGGAATAGCAACACCAATCTGGAAAAAATTAAACCGGTCTTTTCCGGTATAGGTTCTGTCTATACCGTTTATTGTTTGCAAGCCTTTGTAGGTTTGACCGTTATAACCTAAAATAATATCCGGTAGCATCTTGCTTCTCTCCAAAGAGATTTCTCTTTGGCTTACATTGATTTCCTGTTGCAGATATTGAATGATGGGATTATTGGCAGTAGATGCGTTATCCATAGGCAATAATATATCTCTTGGAACTAATGCGGTATCTGCTATACTGATATCATCGGTTGTGTTGAGCAATGTCTGTAAAAGCTGCTTGGCAATTTTTATATCGGCTTCGTTCTTTTCCAGCTCATTTTGAATTTGCCGGTACTGTACAGATGAAGTAGCATTTTCAAGGCTTGTACTTTCTCCTGTCCGGTATCTCACGTCGCTTGCTTTGCTTAGCTTACTAAAAATGGTGTCCTGCTCTAACAACAGCTTCCTTTTTTCCAAAATGTACTGGTATTGCAGGTAAGCCAGCTTCACGTCTTCTACAAGGTCGTTTTCGGTCACAGCTTTGTATTTTTCGCTGCTTTGTATTCTTTCCTGCGCCAGCTTTGACTGGTTGCCGTAAACCGTTGGAAAATCAAAACGCTGTGTAACACTGATTAAATTATCATTAATGGTAGGATTACTCACTACGCCCTGCGTATAGGAAATTTCTGTCTTAGGAATAGTAACGCTTCCTTTTTTTAAAGCCTGCTGGACATTGATGTTATACTCCGCTATCTTGATGCTGTTGTTGTTTTTTAACGCCTCGTCAATAGATTGCTGCAAGGTCAGCACTCTCGTTCCCGAATTGGATGGTACTTGCGCCTGCATTACAGATGGGAAACAGAAAAATCCCAATAGCAATATGGCGGTAGGTAAGGCTTTGTTTTTACGCATTTTGAAAGATGATTTAGTGAAGTAGATATACAGTACCGGCAGCACTACAAGGGTTAAAGCGGTTGCCGTTATCAGCCCTCCAATAACTACCGTAGCCAACGGGCGTTGTACTTCTGCACCTGATGAGCTGGACAAAGCCATTGGTAAAAAGCCTAAAGAGGCTACGGCGGCTGTCATCAATACAGGTCTTAACCTTACCCGAGTGCCAATACGCACCCTTTCGTAAATATCTTCTACACCGTCTTTTGCCAATCGGTTAAATTCCGCTATCAATACAATCCCGTTCAGAACCGCAACCCCAAACAACGCAATAAAACCTACACCTGCAGAAATACTGAAAGGCATATCCCTGATAAGTAGAGCAAATACACCGCCTATTGCAGACAATGGAATAGCTGTGAATATTAATAAGCCCTGCTTTACCGAACGGAATGTAAAGTATAAAAGCAATAGGATGAGCAATAGTGCGACAGGCAAAGCTACTGCCAGCCTTGCGTTGGCTTCTTCGAGATTTTTAAATTGCCCGCCATAGGTGATATAATAGCCTGATGGCATCTTAACCTTAGCATTCACAATATCCTGAATATCGTTTACGATGCTTTTTACATCTCGGTTTCTTACGTTGAAACCAAGTGTAATCCGTCTTTTCGCATTATCTCGCTGTATTTGTACCGGACCGGGTTTGTAAGCAATATTCGCCACCTCGCTTAAAGGGATTTGCTGACCTGTGGGCGTACTTACAAATAGATTTTGAACATCTGTAATGTCTGCTCTTGAAGCATTATCCAATCGTACTACCAAATCAAAACGTCTTTCTCCCTCGTACACCAAACCTGCTGCTTTACCGGCAAAGCCTGTTTCGATGGCACTGTTCACGTCCTCAACGTTCATTCCGTATTGGGCTATCTTATCTCGGTCAAACTGTATGCTGATTTGTGGTAAACCCGTAATTTCTTCCACATACAAATCTTCTACACCCTCAACATTTCTTATTTTCCGACCTACATCTGAAGCAAGGTCAGAAAGCACATCTAAATCTTCACCGTATATTTTTAAAACCACATCCTGCTTAGCACCGGTAAGCAATTCGTTAAAACGCATCTGTATGGGTTGCTGGAAACTGAATGTTGCATTGGGGATTACAGATAGAGATTGTTGCATTTTTTCAATCAGTTCTTCTCTGTCGCCTGCACTTGTCCATTCTTTTTTAGGCTTTAGCTTAACAACCATATCTCCCGCTTCAATAGGCATTGGGTCTGTCGGAATTTCACCCGAACCTATTTTGTTTACTACCTGTTCTACTTCGGGATAGTTCTTCAATAAAATGGTTTGTGCTTTTTGGGAAACGTCTATCATTTGGGTGATGGAGCTTCCCACGGGAACCCTTGTTTCCACTGCAAAATCGCCCTCGTCCAACTGCGGGATAAATTCACCGCCCATTCTGTTGAATGTGATAAGTGTGATGATGAACAATACCACTGCAACCGATACTACCAAAAGTTTTCGCTTCATCGCACCATTAATGATAGGTGTATAAACTTTCTGTATGGCTTTCATCATCCTGTCCGAAAAGTTTTCTTTGTGCGTTGTCTTTTTACTCAACACCAATGCAGACATCATCGGAACGTAAGTGAACGATAACAGGAATGCGCCTAAAATGGCAAAAGAAACTGTTTGTGCCATTGGTCCAAACATTTTACCCTCAACGCCTACCAATGCTAATAAAGGCAGGTACACGATTAAGATAATAATCTCGCCAAATGCTGCTGCGGAACGTATCTTACGGGACGACTGATAAACTTCTTCGTCCATTTGGTCTTGTGTCAGTTTAGCCACGCCACCGTACCGTTCCTTGCTACCTGTAATCCTATGCAACACCGCCTCAACTATAATGACCGTTCCGTCAACGATTATCCCGAAGTCAATTGCCCCCAAGCTCATCAGGTTTCCTGAAACTCCAAAAACCCGCATCATTGCTATTGCAAACAACATTGCCAGTGGAATTACAGAAGCCACTACCAATCCGCCTCGCAGGTTTCCTAAGAAAAGTATCAATACAAAAATTACAATTAATGCCCCTTCAATAAGGTTGGTTGAAACGGTTGAAATAGCTCCGTCCACCAATTTTTTACGGTCGAGGAAAGGCTCTATTTCTACACCTTCGGGTAAACCTTTCTGAATTTCCGCAATCTTTTCTTTTACATTGGTAATAACCTCCGATGAGTTAGCTCCTTTCAACATCATAACGATACCTGTAACGGTTTCGCCCTCACCGTTACGTGTGGCTGCTCCGTATCTTGGACCGTTGCCAAAACGAACTTCGGCTACATCTCTTAACAAAACGGGTACGCCTCCCTCGGTTTTTATAACAATTTTTTTGATTTCCTCAATGTTCTTTACCAAGCCTTCGCTTCGGATAAAGAAAGCATTCGGACCTTTATCAATATATGCACCTCCCGTATTTTGGTTGTTTTTTTCCAGTGCTGTGAAAATATCGGAGATATTAATGTTCTGGCTGGCAAGCCTGTCAGGTTCAATGGCGATTTCGTATTGCTTTACAAACCCTCCGAAGCCACTTACTTCCGCCACGCCGGGCGTACCTAATAGCTGCCGTTTAATAATCCAGTCCTGAATGGTTCTTAACTCTGTGGCATCGTACTTATCTTCATAGCCTTTTTTGGGATGGATAACGTATTGGTAGATTTCGCCCAAACCGGTGGTTACAGGAGCCATTTCAGGCGTACCCACCCCTTCGGGGATATTTTTAGCTGCAATAGTCAGCCTTTCCTGTACCTGTTGCCTGCCCCAATAGATGTCTACCTTTTCTTCAAATACAATGGTAACAATAGAAAGCCCAAAACGGGAAAAGGAACGCATATCCTTTATACCCGGAATGCTGACCATTGTCTGCTCCACGGGAAAGGTTACGAGCTGTTCCACTTCCTGCGCCGCCAGTGTAGGCGATACAGTAATGACCATCACCTGATTATCCGTGATGTCAGGTGTGGCATCAATAGGAAGTTTGGTAAGCGAATAGGAACCCCAGCAAATTAATGCCAGGGTAAATAATCCTATTACCAACTTATTCTTGATTGAAAAATGAATGATGTTATTTAACATATCATAATGTTATTAGAATATTTATTGTTTAAGAAGATACTGTCCTTTCATTTTGATTTTAACAGTAATGTTCTCATTGGAATTGTTTTTGAAATACCAGCCCTGCGGACCTTCAAACGGAGCGACTAAAGAGCCGACCATATTATTGGAATAGGCAATAGTATAGCTTTCAAAGTAGTTGCTGTTGTTCTTTACTTCGCCGTGAAAGTCAAAGTATAGCTCACCTTTATCGGTAATCCATTCATATTTCATCTGACCGTATTTCAACATATTTACTTTGTATTCCAATCCTTCGCCTGCCGGAATAACCACGCTTACCTCGTCTGTACGTTCTGCCAGTTGAGTGGCTGGTGGCGGGTTATCTGCCGCCGCTGGTTTGGCAACATCTGCCGGAGAGCCAACATTTTCCAGTTTTAGTATCTTGTGCGGTCCCGAAGCCAACGCTTCCGTACCTGCATCACCAACATACAGCTTGCTAAAGCCTGTTGCCTTGCCAATACCCAAAGGGTCTATCCCGTATTCAGCCGGGAGTACGGCACTTACCAAGAGTACCGCTCCAATAACCAAAGCAATAATGACCTGCTTTACAATGGATTTCTTATCTAAGATTTGATGTGCTATTTCTGCCATTTTGATATTTGTTAAGAGTTAAAATAACCGACTAACTGATAGCCGAATAATAAAAAGCCTGCTGCCATCAGCAACATATTTGTAACTGTTGAGAATTTTAGAAAACTCGGTGACCTTCTCCAATTAGTGATGATAAACAATACAAGGGCTAAGGCTATGAACTGACCTATCTCTACACCGATATTGAAGCCAAGCAGGTTGGTCAATAAGCCGGTTCGGTCAAAGCTCAATTCCTGTAACTTACTGGCTAAACCAAACCCGTGAAAAAGTCCAAAGATTAAGACTGCCGCTTTGGTATTGGGCTGACGTCCTAAAAACCTTTGAAAGCCTCCTAAATTATCGAAGCCTTTATACACGATAGACAATGCAATAATGGCATCAATCAGATAGGCATTGATTGCCATATCTGCCAATACACCCAGCAATAGGGTAATACTGTGACCAATGGTAAAAAAACTCACATAAAGCAGTACTTCTTTTGGGCGATACAGAAAAAAGATAACGCCTACAAGAAAGAGCAGGTGGTCATACCCGGTGAGCATATGCTTTGCCCCGATATACAGAAAAGGAACGAAAGCTACTCCCGAATTGCCGCTTAAAAATGTCTGGGTATCCTCATCTACTCCGTGAGCATACGCCGCCCCTGAAACCAATATCAGTAGGGCTATTGATAGAAAAATTTTGATATACTTCATTTCCGGATTTTTTGTTAATTGAAAGCATAGCATCGAGGATGTGCATAGGTGAATACACACATCTCACGATGTACAGTTTGTGAAATCAATTATGCACACGGATTAAGCGTAATCCCCAAAAGGATTAATGCTTGTGTCCGTGAGCTTTGTCTATGCTGTCCTGATTAACTTTAGGCTGCGCAGCAGATTTATCTGTGCTGTCAGCAGGTGTATGATTACCCGCAGGGTCGTGGGAATGACCGTGAGCCTTGTCAATGCTGTCCTGATTGACTGCCGGAGCTGTTAGTTCCTGTTCTGAATTTGAATTATCCGAAGAAGATTTTTCGCTGTTATTGCAAGCTGTAAACGCAAGTGCAGCAAATGCCGCTATAATGAATGATTTTTTCATCGTTAAAATAAATTTGATATTAAAAAAGAAATAATTCGCCCGTAGGATTGGGCGTAACTCAAATTTTAACTTTCAGAGAATGAAAGTTAAGCAACGATGAAAGAGGGAGGTCCCCGAAGGGTGTATGCTCCGAGGAGCGGTGGTAAATAAATAAAGTGTCCATCAGGTGGAAACGTGTGTTTCTGATAGACAACTATATATTCAACAGGCGGAATGAAATCAATCGGTAAAGCCTTGATTGATTTTACATCATCCTTTGAAATAACAATTCTGGTTTCGCTTGAATTAGTAAAAGATACGTGTTCGCCAGCGTGTATAAAACCCGAAAAGGCAAGCTCTAAAGGTGTTTCTTTACTATTGTTATGATGATTGTTGCCATTCTGATGCCCGTCATTGGCAATATCTGCGTGGTGGTGGTGCGATACAATGCCGTGCCCCAAAATAACTAATTGGGCAGCAATTAAAAACAATATGGCAATATATTTACGCAACATTATGGCAAAGATATACAAATAAGTTCATTTGGTAATAATTCGGTGCAAAAAAATGAATTTAGCCCCCAATAAAATATTACAATGGCAGATGCTTAAATTTAAAAAGCCTTTTACACAGGCTCAACAGGAATATGGATTGCTCTCTCCATATTTTCGTAAGGATTTGTCAGCGGGCTTTGCGGTAAAATCTCAAATGCAAAAGGTTGTTTAATCCTGTAAGGGCTTTGATGCAGCCATTCGTATAAGCTGTGAAAAGTATGGAATATTTGTTTTGTATCGCCTGTAATGCCACATACGGCAAACTTTCCGCCGTCAATGTTTAGTATATCAATGCCTTTGGGTATCTCCTGATGTGCCTGTAACGTTATTCCTGCCTGATATATGCCTGCGTGTGGATTGACAATGCCGACAAATTGCGTGTTCACAGTCAGTAAATCCCTTGCCTCTGCAAACTGAATAACTCTTTTGAAACTCTTATGAATTTCTCCGATGTCTGTTAAAGGTGCATTTACAAAAATGACTTTAAGCGATTGGGCTTTTTTTATTTCAATGCTCAAATCCTTTTCCCTGCCGTTATTATCATTTACGAAAAAGTTCCCATTGATTTTTATATGCTTCAGGTACTTTGTAATAGTCGTGTGGTCTTTTGACGGAATGTTCCGCAATTCCTCTGCCGAAATACCAAAGAAATTCCTAAAGCTCCTTGCAAATGTAGAAGATGAAGCAAAACCGTTATCCAGTGCAATTTCGGTAATGGATTTGTGCGTATGTGTGAGCAAATAATGGGCAACATTTATCATTCTTACCTTTATGATAAACTGTTTCGGGCTTTCGCCAGTTACCTGCTTAAATATTTTTTGGAAATGAAAAGGCGAATAATTAGCGATGCCCGCAAGTTGTGCTAACGAAAGCTCCTCTTGCGGGTTTTGCTGAATGAAGTTGATAACTGCATTGATTTTCTTTTTATGTTCCGTTGAAATATCAAACATCGCTTACAAAGGTAATCAAAATACAGGCTAATGGTTTGAGTGCTGCTCCATTCCGTTGTGGTGTGGCGGTGTATGATGCCCTGAATGAAAATGATGAATAATGCCGTGAACAATGGTTGCAACAAGGATGAGGTGAAGCATCACAAGAACGACTTTACTGAAATGGCGATACCATTTTCCAAGCGAATGCCTGTCTATGTAAATCCTCAAAAAAACGGCTGCAATCAACGTCAATAATTCAAAGGTCAAAAGACCTGCTAAATGTAAGTGAAACATAATTTTATATGTAAGCTGATTAAATTAAAAAAAGCAAAGAGCAACCTTATATTGTTACTCTTTGCTGTAACTGCGTTCATCATTTTTTAACAACAAGTTTTTCAGTTGCGGCATTAAACTCAATCGCCTTTTTGTTGCTTTCGGCAACTCTCGATTGTTTGCCGTGAATGATTTTTCCCAAAGGGCAAATACCGTCAGCAGGTGGTTGGTGTCCTACGTGCAATGCCGCTCCAAGTGTAAGAACAGAAGCCGCACTTAACATTACAATTTTACCTTTCATATTATTTTCGACAGTGATTATAGTGCTGTCCCCGCACTTCTAATAATTTACTAAGGCAAAGATTGAATGTTTACATTGCATACACTTTACAAAACGAGGGAAGTAGTTTGCATTTCTTGCGATTGTTGCCAAAACATTTAAAGAACTTTCACTATTCGGCTATTGTTCCTGCACCAAATGCTGTAAGTTCGGGTCGTTCTTGATACGCTCCATTTCGCTGACTACAATATTCAGTATATCAGATTTTATCTGTTTGTAATTGCTTTCAATTTCCTGCTTCATTTTATCCTCGCCCTGCTCATTTACAAAAGATAAGATTTGCGGTATCTTTTGATAGGCTTTGCTTTCTGCTGCTACCTTTTCATTATCTACCACAATTTCGGCGTGAAAAATCTTTTGCTCGATACGTTCATCAAAGTTATCTGATACAGAACCGACAAACATCCCTTGCGTTAAAGTTGAGATTTTGGAAGCGGGAATAAGGCTGTCTAACTGTGTGGAGATAGAGGTAGATTTATCGTTGCGGTTAATCGTCATACTTTGGCGTTTCTGCAACACTTTACCAAAGCGTTCTGATAGGCTCTTTGCCGTTTCTCCAACCACCTGACCACTAAAAATATTGCCTACGGTATTCTGTATTACCTTGCTTTCTTTATCGCCGTAATCCCTCGTCAATTGCGAAAAATCCTGAAAGCCCAAGCAAACCGCTACCTTATTACTTCTCGCCGTTGCGATAAGATTGTCCAGTCCCCGAAAATAAATGGTGGGCAATTCGTCTATGATAACCGAACTTTTAAGCTGTCCTTTTTTGTTGATGAGCTTTACAATTCTTGAATTGTATAAGCCCAATGCTGCGGAGTAGATATTTTGACGGTCGGGGTTATTGCCTACACATAAAATTTTCGGCTCTTTCGGATTGTTGATGTCGAGCGTGAAATCATCGCCTGTCATCACCCAATAAAGGCTCGGCGAAATCATTCTTGATAAAGGAATTTTTGCCGATGCAATTTGTCCCTGTAACTGGTCTTGTGCGCCGCCTTGCCACGCATCCATAAAGGGCGACAAATAATTTTCCAAATCGGGGTAAGAGGTTAAAATCGTGAACACGTCCGAATACTTTTTATTCAGCAATTCAATGGCGTGTGGGAACGTACAATACTTACCATTCTCGTAGATTTTCAGATACCAAATAATGGCAGCCAATAAGATAATTGGGCTTTCTACGAAGAAATCGCCCTGCTTCTGTATCCAGCTTCGGTTGAGGTTTAGCATTATGGTATAAGCCGCTTCGTAAGCATCGGATATGTCGGTCATAAAATCGGGATTGAGTGGATTGCAACGATGGCTCTTGCGTGGGTCGTCAAAATTTATCACGTAAAATTTTGGCTGTACTTTGTACTTGTCCCTGTGCTTCAGTAAATGATTGTAGGCAATGGTAGAAAGGTCGTCAAACTTGAAATCGTATATGTACATACTGAAACCTTTCTCTATCTGCTGCTTGATGTAGTTATTTACAATCGCATACGATTTACCCGAACCCGGAGTGCCTAACACAATTGATGCCCTGAATGGATTGACGATGTTAATCCAGCCGTTGTTCCATTTTCCTTTGTAATAAAACTTCGTGGGAAGATTGACAGAGTATTCGTTTTCCATCAACTTGGTTTCCTGCTGAAAGCTCTCGTTCTCGTTGTTGAAAACATCGTCCATCAGGTTGTTGCGAAGCAAACGGCTCATCCAAACGCCAGCGACCATTAAGGCGATATACCCTAAACCTGTGGTTAAGATATACAGAAATGTAGCGATTAATAACGGTAGCTTTAGTAAAGGGAAATTCAGAAAGAACAGGATAATACCGATTGCTAAAGCCACATAGATTTTAGACCAGGTTATCTTCTCATCTTTAACGCCCTTTGTTCCCAAACAGCTCAAAGCCAACAAAACCAAAGCGAAGACTTTGGTATATAAGGTATGCGAAAACAGCCCTGCCGTTCGCTGAAAGTTGCCTAATATTTTATTGATTAACTCCAATGTCCAGCCACGCTCTATAAAGAAACCGTAGCAGAACCAATAAAGGTGCATCAGCACTATGATGATGCTTACTGCCCGCATAAAAGCCATTATCTTGGCAAGTCCTCTTAAATCGTCTTCTCCCTGCATTTTTGTAAAATTTTAAATGTTCGGGCGTGAATTTAGAAGCTGTGTTGTGTGGCTATAAGAATGTGGCAGTGAATGGCAGTGTTTGGCATTAAGAGGCTATAAAGCCTTCAATACCGTTCAGGTAATCCAATGATTTTTTTTAAATTTATACTCGTGAAAACCATTTTGCTATTCTCGTCTGTTGGAACAAGCAAGATTTAAAAGAGGAATGCTATGAATTGGAATAATCCTGATGCTTATCCCGGAGAAACTGAAGAAGAATATGAAATTCGGAAAAGAGGTGAAAGCCAAGCTGCCACCGGATTAATGTCTGGGATAATAAAGTTTTTTCTTTTCGGCTTAAAAATAGCGGCTATTTTCGGCGTGTTCTTTTACGCCGGGTTTTTGCTGTCGCAAAAATTGTGGGGCAAAGAAACTGATAACTTTAAGATTTGGGCATTCTCCCTATTATTTGCCTACCTCATCTTCTGCATCGTTTATTTTTTGAAAGGAACTATTATAGGATTACGGAGAAAGAACCAGAGGCTATGGATATTACCGTGGGCTATCTGTGTTTTATTATGCTGCATTGTTCCTGCATTCATTATAAAATCAATAGTAGCTGGTATGTTCAGCGTGACAGAACGAGATAGTATATGGTGTATCGGGCTAAGCTGGGGAGCGTTTGTACTTTCCGCATTATACATCTACGGTATTTATCAATTCAAAACACCTACTGCACCTAAGATTTTGCATTGGAGCTATGCGTTGGGGCTGAAAGTTTCTACATAATAGGCAAAGAAAAACCTGTTACTGACCTCGTTTGCGCTTCCTTTTCTTTTTCATTCTATTGGCAAAATCCTGTTCCTCGTAATCCTCGCCCTGTGCTTCGGGAATGAGCAAACCGCCCAACGCTTCAACCAACCCGTCTTCATTTTTATCGGTAGTAACAAAATCAAACAAATGGTGGGGTTCTTCCGCAGGAAGATCTGCATCATTTGTCCTTGCTATTTTCGGTATTAGCTTATCAGGCTCTTTTATCTCCGGCTTAATGTTGTTATTCCAGTAATCATTAAAGGTATTGGCAGAAAGCTCTGTTGCTAAACGTGAACCGTTCCAAACCGTTTTGGAATTGTGGTCAATAAAAGTGATACCGTAAATACGTCCTGTATCATTCCGGCGCACTACTATGTTAATGCCCTGTTCTCCTAACTGCTTTTTAAATGCCTGTTCATCGCTTGTGGTTTTCAGGGCTATGGTAACGGCAGATTTTAGGGTCTGCTTGGTAGGATTGTCTTTCAATGCCGTTTTGCATTTCGCAAAATGCAATTCCAAAGCCGGAAGCCCTGCGCTCTTGCCAAACAAGGAAGCCTTGAACGGATGCCCGGCTCTTTCGCCTTTTTCATTCAACGGAATATATAATAAGCCCTGCTGCATTTTTCCTTGTAATTCGCCCTCTATTTTCTCGGTGGTAATATTGAACAGGGAAAGCAGGGCATTGTATTCGCCCAAAGTTTGGTATTGGTAGTAGTTCGGCAGGTGGCGAACGACCGAAGCTATTTGGCTTTTTACATCGCCCGCCCGATAATCTACCGGACGGAAAACCTTATCAGTCTGGTTACGTTCTTTGTCCGTAGCCGGTATTAAATGATATTGTTTTTCCAGTTCCCGGCATACATTCATCGACCGCATTTTCTCAAATTTGTCCGAAATCTTTTTGCCCTGCTCGTCCACACATACCGATACGATGTGAATGTGGCTGCGGTCAATATCAGTATGCTTGAATACAATAAAAGGCTGCTCGCCGTAACCCATTTCCCGCATATACTGCTGTGCCATTTCCCGAAATTTATCATCATTTACGATGTCTTTCGGGTCGGGATTGAGCGAAATATGCAGCGTATGTTTCTCGGTATTGCGGTTGGCTATCAGATAAGGAGCGAAAGATTGGGCTAATTGCGCAACCGTATATTGACCGCTTGCGGTTTCAATCATCTTATTGGCAAACAGAATTTGTCCGTTTTCTTTTTCAATTTTCAGGTTATTGTATGCCAATGCACCATATAAATTTCCGCTCCTACCGATTTTTGCTATCACTTTTTAGAATGGTTTTTGAGGTATTTTGCTTCAAATTCTTCGGTCAGTTCAATGATTTTTCTACATAACATCGCCATTTCAGCCGTCTGTTTTTCCAGCTTAAAGAGGTAAGCCGATGCTTTTTTCTGTGAAAAATTCTTGTAAAGCAGCTTAATAATCTGGTTGTAATTCACGCCAACGTTGCGGAACTGGCTGTGAAAAGAGGTCAGCCGCATATAAAAATCAACCGTTCCTTTGTCAATCTGAATGGTCTTTATCGTCTTGTCAAAGATGCGGGATTTGATAAAGTGTGCCTTTACATCCATATTCGACTGGTCAAACAGGGCAAGAAACTTGGCGTTTTCCTCTTCGTTAAGAGAAAGCGAATACCTGAATATCGCTGGGTCTGTTTTAAGTGGACGACCAATGGGTTTTCTCACTTGTCTTTTGTTGTTCTCGTTCATAATAAATCCATTTTTAACCTATACAAAACCCTGACTTCGGAAGGTGTTTTCCAGCCCCCTGCAAGGGCAAGTTGTTCTGCATCGGAAAATACTTTTGAGATGCTGAGAACACAACTTGCCGTGTTCTGTTGAACACAAAAATCCGCCCTGCGGGACGGATTGAATGTAACAGGGAAAAACGGCTCGATGCCGTTCCCCATTTTTTCCGATTTGTCAAAATATGCTTGCATAAATCCGTTAATAAAAATCATTCTACAAAGTAACTACCTCTTATTAAGAGTATTGCAATGCGATACCCGGACAAATACTGCCTTTGAACGCCAAACACTGCCACAATGAAATAAGCACCTATCTATCTGCATTTCTTTGTACATAGAAACAGAGATAAGGGCGCAGATAAGTATGCAGGTAACAACATAAGTACCTGATTAAAAAAGTAGCTAAGTGCAATTGTACGGAGATAGAAAAATACCTGCCGACATACCTGAACAGATAGTTGAGCAAGTAAAAATGCAGGTACGCATATCGGCAGATATGCAGATGCAAACCTGCATATCTGCATACAATCCTAAAGAAGTATTCAGGTACATCGCTAATGGAGCGCATACCTGCCTAAGTAATTACATACCTATATGCCTATGTACAGGATGATATAGGTAGAAGCCTGCGGAGATACGGACATAAGTAATTGAGTATATAAATAAGTAAAAACAGTTGTAATATGAACGAAAAACAAAAACCAGTATTTATCGCCTTTTCATCCCAAAAAGGCGGTGTAGGTAAAAGCACCTTTACTACGCTTGTTGCAAGTACAATGCACTACCGGTTAGGCTACAATGTTGCCGTATTCGATGCGGATTTTCCACAGCACAGCCTGATGAAAATGAAAGACCGTGATTTGAAAATGATAATGGAAAACGAGGCTTTGAAAAAGCTGGCGTACAAACAATTTACCACTATCAACAAAAAAGCCTATCCAATAATACAGCACAAGGCAAACAGCGTACTGGAAGAAGCCCACGAATTTGTAAGCAGCTCTTCAGTGCCACTTGATGTGGTATTCTTTGACCTGCCCGGAACGGTGAACACACCCGGCATCCTGAAAGCACTGGCAGGAATGCACCACATTTTTACGCCCATTACGGCAGACCGTGTGGTAATGGAAAGTACGCTCATTTTCACACAGCTTTTGCAGGACGTGATTATGAAGAAAGGAGAAACCGATATAAAAACCATTAACCTGTTTTGGAACCAAGTGGATGGAAGGGAAAGTACCCCGCTATACGGTATATATAATCAGCTTATCGAACAGTTAGGGTTAAGCCTGATGCAAAGCCAAATCAAAAACAGCACACGCTTCCGCAAGGAAAGCGAAGTAAACAGCAAAACCATATTTCGCTCAACCCTGATGCCGCCCGATGAGCGGCTGATGAAAGCCTGCCAGTTGGACGAGTTTATGAGCGAATTTTTAAAAATCATTCAATTATAGTCCTATGGAGAAAGACAATAAGAAAAAAGTAACGCCCGATATTAACGAGGAGCTGATGATGAACCTGATGGTAGATGGTGTAAAAAAAGAGGGCTTACAGCTTCCGCCAGAAACCGCCGATGAACCGGAGCAGAAAGTAAGTGTGCGGGAAGAACCGACAAGGGAAAAGCCTGCGGTTAAAGAGAAGAGCAGGACCAAAAAGGCAACCGAAGCCGATTACGAAAGTATCTTTTTCAAAAAGTCGGAAACCAATGCCCGTGATGGGAAAACGGTCTATATCCGACCAGAGTTTCACGAAAAGCTGACACGTATTATACAAGTAATTGGTGAAGACAAGATTAGTATTTACGCTTATTTGGATAACCTGTTGGATTATCACTTTCAGGAATTTGGCGAACAGATTACCAAGAGCTATAACGATAAGTATAAACCCATTTAATAATTGGAGCTATGGAGATTGTAATTGTAATATGCCTGCTGATAGTCATTGCCTTGCTTTTGCAGGACAAGATTGTCATTAAGAAAAGGTCGGAGCAAAAGCCGACAAAGGGAAAAATCAATCCGCACCTTCCCGATATTATGGGGCAGCCTAAACCGAAATTAAGCCATTCAGTGCCAAACACTGCCAATGAAAGCCAAATAGAGGAAGTGGAGATAAACCTTGATAATTTAGACATTGAATATGACGAAAACGAAAACGTCAGCATTCAAATTCCGCAGGAAGAACTGGACGAAGTTTTCAGCAATATACCTGATTTGGAAGATGAGGAAGAAGACTGGAACAGGTACGGAATACCCAATGGCGATGACGGTTTTGCCCAAGGGGTTACCTTCGAAGAACTAAGCTCCGTGGGGGTATTGCTCCAAAAAGAAAAATTGGAAACAGCCCAAAAGGAAACAGCGGTAGCCATAGTTCAGAAATTACAGGGAACCGAACTATTCAGCCTATTGGAAAATTCTGTGGCGGATGCTTCCCGAAAGATAGCCGAGCTTTTGGATAGTAGCCTTTCAACTGAAACAGAACCCGGTTCTTCCACCTTGCGGAAAAATGATTTGGGGAATTTTGACATTGGGGAGTTCTTATAGACTTCCCTTTGTCTTTTTAAATTCCGTTTTCCGAGAACTCTTCAAACGCAGAATAGTTTTTTATTCCTTTAGACTTGTTCACTTTTCCCATAATTGTGCAATCAATCCGGCTTTTTAGATAGGATGCTAAATCATCAAAATGCCGAACATCAATATAATTAATTCCTGATGCTTTATATCTTTTAGATAATGAAATAGTAAAAGCAGCCCAGTTGAATTTTTCTCCCTTTTTACTTAGTTCAATTTGTTTCCAATCGCCATATCTTTTTTTTAAATAATCAATATAGTTCTTCTTAGAAAGCTCTTTCCCCAATGCTCCGTCAGGTAATTCAATTTTTGCTTTTACAGGCTTGGATTTTTTTACAAACTTTGGAAAATACTTATGTAGCAAAGCCTCTGATTGTTCAATATGCTTTGTAACGGTGTCCCATCCCCAATAATATAAATGAAATGGAAGTTCCTTTTCTTTTCTGATTTGATTGAGGTATTCCTGTATTTGCACATCGTCACGGAAGGTAGAAACAAAAACAAATTTGTCGAAATCAATAGCTAAGTCCCTCGATTTTTCTAAATCGGTGTTTATATCCTGAATTAGATTTTTCCTGATAGTTTCATCCTTTCTTCCAATGCTCTTCAATTTGCATTGAATAACCGTTTTGGTTTTAGTAGAAAAGACATCAATTCCTTTCTGATTTTGTCCTTTTACACCAAACGTCTGAAAGTCTGTATTCTCATATGACGAAGTATTCTCTACAAAATTGAATAAATCACAAGTAAGTTCCTCAAATAACCTTTCATCTTTTAAAGGAGGTAGTTGATAGTTCGCCATCTAAAAAAATCGTTTAAAAATTGTTTCCTGTTCGGTATCTGAATATTCAGCAATCACTTGTTTTGACCAATCAAAATCAAACTTTCCAAACTTATTTTCATCGCCGTTTAAATCAATTTCATCTTCATTGAAAGTAAGTATATATTGAAAGTTATGCAGCTCGTTCGATTTGTGGTACATATAGTTCAGGACATTGGATATTGTTTTGTATGATATGGCGTGAAATACACCATCGTGTACAAGAAAATCAGGGATATTGCGTTTATCAATCCTGCTTTTTAAGAATACCATTAAATCATACGCTACAATTTTCAAACGTTCCTGTCCCAAAGCATCTGCTTTTGGAATTTCCAGACTTATTTTAAATGGCAACTGATTTCTTGGCGAAGTAGAGTTTAATGTGATATTAAAATAAGAATTATCAAATTCTTCATCCAAATAGATAGCATTTTCAAGAATTTGCTGAAATAATAATCTCAACTCATCAAGATAGGTTTGTTGCTTATTTAGTTCACTAACAATATCTCTCTTTAATTCTGCAATGACAATATTGGAATTTCCTAATATTTCCTCTATTTCGTCAATTTCCCTTACAATTGAGGTGTTCCGTTCTAAAAGTGTTTTTTCATTCACTAATCTTTCGTAGGTACTCTCAATCCTGTCCAATGCACCTCTCTCTTTTAGCAATGAAAATAATTGGCTCCTGTTCTTTTCTAATTTTTCAAGCTGTGTTAAACTTTGGTCTATTGATGATTGTAATTTCTTTTCTTCTTCCAATAAATATTTATTTCTATTCGCCAGAAGTTGTTTTTTAAAGTCTATAACTTCATCTAAACTCTTTTTTACAAAGTTGCCAAATGTAGATACGGTTTCATTGTAGAGCTTACGAATTTTGTCCAGGTCGATAGATGTTACATCATTGTAAGAGGATTTGAGTTTTTCTAATTTACGGTTTGTATTATGATAGATGACAGATTGCTCGTTAATTTCAGATATAACCTGATTTAGCTTTTGCTCTATCTCTTTGTGATTAGCAAGAAAGTTGTACTCTTTCAGGCTATTCTCAAGTGCTACAATATCTTTTTCGATTTTTAGCCGCTCGGTTCTAAACTCCTGAATATCTTTCCCTGTATCTGCCTTAACCTTTTCTGATAATGATTTTACTGTATTATTGTATCTTTCATATTCAGAAGAAACTTCGTTATATTTTAAAAGTGTTTTAGTCGGGAGATTAAGCAAATAAAAATTATACAACGCCTTTTCTCTTGCATTGGCGTTATAAGAAACAAAATTTAAAGGGTCAACTCTCTGCTGACTTTGCAAGTCATCCTTAACAAAAAATTCCATCAACGTTCCATATCTTTTTCCCTCAAAGAATACTTCGTTGTTCTCTGTCGGAAAAAATATCCCTTCCAGCAATTTCGGCATTTCAGATTTTTCATATTCATCGAGAGCATCCGGTCGCTTCCCGAAAAATATTTTTTTTGTATCGGCAAAGCCCCTCTTGAGAAAATATTTTTGTTCCTGTACTTCAATTTCTAAAGTAATCGTGTGTTCATCCTCACGTAAAAAGTCATACTTTTTTTGAGCAAATCTTTTTTCTGCTTTACCGCTTAGTAAGGTAAAATCAACAAGCCTGACCAACGTAGATTTGCCAATACCATTAATCCCTCGTGCTTCTTTATCCCCAGAGTATTTGCCCAATATGATGTTTATTCCATTGTGAAATGGAACAGCATCTATAAGGTTGGTTTCTGAATATATTCTAATTAACATTGTCGAATAAACTTGTTTGATTTTCTTCTTGGCTTTCTTTCTTTACCAATTTAATTTTATATCCTTTTTTCTCAATACTGCCAATTGTATGCAAAAAGGTTAAAGCATACAGAAAAAGGTCGGGTGTTCTATCTTTATCCCTGTTTAAAAACTTATTCATTATATCATCCACGATGGTATATTTGTTTTTAAAAGGGGAATTGCCCATAATACTAATAATATCTGCTCCCAATACCATAAGATTGGTTTTAAGATTGCTTTCTGGCTGCGGTAATATCATAGTTCATTTTCTGTTTTTCTGCCTATTAAACACTGCTCAAACATATAAAGCAATATAGATTTTACACACTTCACATATTCATCATCTTTAATGTTTCCATATGCTGTTGTATATTGGTCGGTTAGATTATATAATCTATCCTTGAAATTTCCTGAAAGTTTATTGTAATCATTTATAACTCTTCTTTTCAGGGTATTAATCTCATCATCGTTATATCCCGAAAGTATATTGGTAATCGTGTTAAATTCTGCCATAACCAGTACCATTTCCGAGTTCATTCCATCCCAATCTTCCTGCTCAAAGTTGAGTTCGATTTTCTTTTGGGGAGGGACTAATGATTTCCTGTCGAAATGCAGAGCCTTATCTTCTTCGCTTGAAGCATTCAATAAGTCATTAATAATTTCCTGAATATAGTCCTGTATAAAAAAGTTCTCAATCCCCAAATAAGCTGCAAGTTTTCTTTTTTTACTTGATACAAGTTCATCAACAATAGAAAGAATTTGGTCTATACCCTTAATCGAAGTATCGCCGTCCAAACTCTGAATTAGCGTAAATTGTTCCGGTGATACTTCGTGGTTTACGTACATTTCCCAATTTGGAAATTTGTCTTTCCAGTTTTTCTGGTATTTTTCGAAATCTCCTTCTTTGTTTGTTGCCCCTAAAACTTTCGTTTCAAAATCAGTTTTGCTATATTTTCTTGGTGCGTAACAAGCCAATATTTTTTGTTCGGGTAAAATAGTACCGTCATTGCCTTTATCCTTATTCCTTCTAATGGGCGTATAGTTATCAACGCCATATTTCAAAAGAAACAGTTCATCAATAAATTCTTCGAACTCAAATCCTTCTTTGGATTGAATTTGCATTTTAAAAGCGTTCTTCAATAATTTATCCATATACAAATCAGAGTTCCAAATTAATTTTAACTGTACCGTCAAATCCCTTTTCTACTATCTCTTTAAGGGTTTGAAGTTTGATATTATTGCCATAATCAGTTTCAACCTTAGAAATGTAACTCCTTTTCTTACCCACTTTTTGGGCTAATTGTTCTTGAGTTAGCTGTCTTTGTTCTCTGGCTTCCTTCAGCATTTCTCCAATATGTCTGCCTGATATTTTCATCTCAAAAAGGATTAAAATTGACTTTATTACGAATGTACAAATGTAATTTAAAAGTTGCATTGAACCAACTGTAAATTGTATAAAAAGCATTTGAAAATTTCCACTCTCGTTCTGAAAATTCCCACCAACAAAGCCACTCACAGCCAAACACTTCCTTTGACTGCCACTTTCTTATAACGCCTCTTTTTCCACAAGACATTTGTCCCGAAAGCTCGCAAGGTGCGGGATAAAATGTAACAAATAAATGTGTTTCAATTATGGAAAAACAGAGAAAAAAAGTTTTGCTGGCAGCCGTGGCGATGCTGTCAGGAATTGGTGCGTTCGCACAGGGAAACGGTTCGGCAGGTATCAACGAAGCTACTCAAATGGTAACAAGCTATTTCGACCCCGCCACCCAATTAATCTACGCCATCGGTGCGGTGGTTGGGCTCATCGGAGGCGTTAAGGTGTATAACAAATTCAGCTCCGGCGACCCTGACACGAGCAAGACTGCGGCAAGCTGGTTTGGTGCGTGTATCTTCCTGATTGTTGCCGCTACCATCCTGCGTTCATTCTTCCTGTAATCCTTTGCTTATGAATAGTTACAATATTAACAAAGGCATTGGGCGTACAGTAGAGTTCAAAGGATTGAAAGCGCAATACCTGTTCATTTTCGCAGGCGGACTGCTCGGTACGCTTATTCTCGTGATGATACTGTATATGGCAGGCGTAAACTCTTACATCTGCCTGTTCATCGGAGCAGGGGGTGCTTCGCTCATCGTATGGCAGACCTTTTCACTGAACCAAAAGTACGGCGAACACGGGCTGATGAAAGTGGGTGCAAGAAAACGGCATCCTCGATACATCATCTGCCGCAAGCCTGTACACAGGTATTTAAAATTCACTTCTAAACCAAAAGCCGTATGAGAAATGTAGCAAAGACCTCCACTTTGGAAAGCAAATTTCCATTGCTGGCAGTAGAGAACAACTGCATACTTTCCAAAGATGCGGACATTACCGCCTGTTTTGAAGTGCGTTTACCGGAACTGTTCACGGTAGCTTCTGCGGAATATGAAGCCATTCACTCCGCTTGGCACAAGGCGATTAAGACCTTACCCGATTTTACGGTCATTCACAAACAGGATTGGTACATCAAAGAAAGCTACGCCCCCGATTTGGCACAGGAAGATCAGAGTTTTTTATCGAAATCTTATCAACGCCATTTCAACGAGCGACCATTCCTGAACCACTATTGCTACCTGTTCCTGACAAAAACCACCAAAGAGCGTATGCGTATGCAAAGCAACTTCAGTTCGCTTTGCAAAGGCACACTCATACCAAAGGAAATCAGGGATAAGGAAGCGATACATCGCTTTATGGAAGCCGTAGCACAGTTTGAGCGTATTGTGAACGATAGCGGTTTTGTGAGCCTGCAACGATTGAGCGAAGAAGACATCATCGGTACAAATGAAAAGCAAGGATTGCTGGAACAGTATTTTACCCTTTCGAGGGAAGCAGGAACGCCGATGCAGGACATCGCACTCGGTGCTGAAGAAGTCCGTATCGGAAACAAAAGGTTGTCTTTGCACACCCTGTCCGATACGGACGATTTGCCCGGAACGGTATCGGCAGATACACGTTTTGAAAAGCTATCTACCGACCGTAGCGACTGCCGTTTGTCGTTCGCTGCACCTGTGGGGTTGTTGTTGAGCTGCAACCATATCTACAACCAGTATTTGTTTTTGGATAACAGCGAAGCGAACCTGCAAAAGTTTGAAAAATCAGCAAGGAATATGCACTCATTGGCTCGGTACAGCCGTGCCAACCAAATCAACAAAGAGTGGATAGAAAAGTACCTGAACGAAGCACATTCGTTCGGGCTTTCCTCTGTTCGTGCGCATTTTAATATTATGGCGTGGTCGGAAGACCCTGCCGAACTCAAACAGCTAAAGAATGATTGCGGTAGTGCGTTAGCACTGATGGAGTGTAAGCCACGCCACAACACTACGGATGTTGCCACGTTGTATTGGGCTGGAATGCCGGGCAATGCCGGCGACTTTCCGGCAGAGGAAAGTTTTTACACGTTCATAGAGCCAGCCTTATGCTTCTTTACCGAAGAAACCAATTACCACAATTCGCCGTCCCCATTCGGGGTAAAAATGGCGGACAGGCTTACAGGCAAGCCTATCCATTTGGATATATCAGATTTGCCAATGAAGCGTGGCATTATCACGAACCGGAACAAATTCATTCTTGGTCCGTCAGGTTCGGGTAAATCGTTCTTCACAAACCATATGGTAAGGCAGTATTTCGAGCAGGGCGCACACGTACTGTTGGTAGATACGGGTAATTCCTATCAGGGTTTGTGCGAATTGATTAAGGGGAAAACCAAAGGCGAAGACGGGGTTTATTTTACCTATACCGAAGACAATCCCATTGCCTTTAACCCTTTTTATACCGATGACGGCGTGTTCGATATTGAAAAGCGTGAAAGTATCAAAACTTTGATACTAACGCTTTGGAAAAGGGACGATGAACCGCCGACCCGTTCGGAAGAAGTGGCATTATCCAATGCCGTTAGCGGTTATATCGAGCGTATCAAAACGGAAAACGTGTACCCATCATTTAACGGCTTCTACGAGTATGTAAAAGGCGATTACCGCAAGGTATTGGAGCAAAAGCAGGTAAGGGAAAAAGACTTTGACATTGCCAATTTCCTCAACGTATTAGAGCCTTATTACAAAGGCGGCGAATACGATTACCTGCTGAACTCAAACAAGCAGTTAGACCTGCTTTCCAAACGCTTTATCGTGTTTGAAATTGATGCCATCAAAGACCACAAAATCCTCTTTCCCATAGTCACGATTATCATTATGGAGGTGTTCATCAACAAGATGCGCCGACTGAAAGGTATCCGTAAGCTCATCCTGATTGAAGAGGCTTGGAAAGCGATTGCCAAAGAGGGAATGGCGGAATACATCAAGTACCTCTTTAAGACCGTTCGCAAATTCTTCGGAGAAGCGATTGTCGTAACGCAAGAGGTCGATGATATTATCCAGTCGCCCATTGTGAAAGAAAGTATCATCAACAACTCCGATTGTAAAATCCTCTTAGACCAGCGCAAGTATATGAATAAGTTTGACGATATACAGGCAATGCTGGGGCTTACCGATAAGGAGAAAGGGCAGGTACTTTCTATCAATATGAACAACGACCCATCAAGGCTTTACAAAGAAGTCTGGATTGGTTTAGGTGGTACGCACTCGGCAGTCTATGCCACCGAAGTTAGTTTGGAGGAATACCTCGCCTATACCACCGAAGAAACCGAAAAAATGGAAGTAATGCAGCTCGCTGCTGAACTGGACGGAAACGTGGAACTCGCCATTAAGCATATCGCTATGCAACGGCGTGACAATTCAAATCAATAGTCATTAACAATTTAAAATTTCAAGAAAATGAAAAAAATCCTTTTTATGGTGTGTACGGCACTAATGCTTGCCGTTGCACCGTCCGCAAAAGCCCAATGGGTAGTAACCGACCCCGCAAACCTTGCATCGGGCATTCTCAACAGTGCGAATGAAATCGTACAGACTTCTTCCACCGTAAGCAATGTGGTTAAGAACTTCAACGAAGTGAAGAAAGTGTACGAACAGGGCAAGGAATATTACGACAAGCTGAAAGCCGTCAACAACCTTGTGAAAGATGCCCGTAAGGTGCAGCAAACGGTTTTGCTGGTAGGCGATGTTTCGGAAATGTACGTGCAGAATTTCGGCAAGATGATGAACGACCCCAATTTCTCGCCGCAAGAGCTGACCGCTATCGGTAACGGCTACTCCGCATTGCTCAATGAAAGTACCGAACTGCTGAAAGAACTGAAGCAAATCGTAACCTCATCCAGCCTTTCGCTGAACGACAAAGAGCGTATGGACATCATCGACCGTGTGTACAAAGAAGTAAAAGACTACCACAGTCTTGTACGCTATTACACCAACAAAAATATTTCTGTAAGCTACCTGAGAGCGAAAAAGAAAAACGATGCCAAAAGGGTGCTTGACCTATACGGAACTGCTAACCAAAAATACTGGTAACAATGGAATGGGATAATCTTCACGAACTCCTGCGTTCGCTTTATGACGATATGATGCCGCTTGCAGGCGATATGGCGGCAGTGGCTAAAGGTCTTGCGGGATTGGGTGCATTATTCTATGTGGCATTAAAGGTTTGGCAGGCTTTAAGCCGTGCCGAACCTATTGATATGTTCCCATTGTTACGCCCGTTTGCTTTGGGGCTTTGCATTATGTTTTTCCCAACCATTGTATTGGGAACTATCAATGCAGTGCTAAGCCCCGTTGTAACGGGAACACATTCCATACTCGAAGACCAGGTGCTTGACCTGAACAAGCTGCAACAGCAGAAAGACCAACTGGAATATGAAGCAATGGTCAGAAATCCCGAAACCGCCTATATGGTATCGGACGAAGAGTTTGACAAGAAGCTGGATGAATTGGGCTGGTCGCCCTCCGACATCGGCACGATGGCGGGTATGTATATGGACAGGGGTGCTTATCAAATAGAAAAAGCCATAAAGGATTGGTTTCGCAATCTACTGGAGATACTCTTTCAGGCGGCGGCTTTGGTTATTGATACCATAAGAACATTTTTCCTGATAGTCCTCTCCATACTCGGACCGATTGCCTTTGCAATTTCCGTATGGGACGGCTTTCAGTCCACGCTCACGCAGTGGCTCACGAGGTATGTGAGCGTTTACCTGTGGTTGCCTGTTTCCGATTTGTTCAGTTCGATGCTGGCAAGGATACAATCGCTGATACTGGAAAAGGATATAGCAATGCTTTCAGACCCGACCTATATACCCGACACCTCCAATACGGTGTACATCATCTTTATGATTATCGGCATCATCGGGTACTTCACTATCCCGACAGTAACAGGCTGGGTAATCCAAGCTGGAGGCGCAGGAAACTTTACCCGCAATGTAAACTCAACAGCAATGAAAGCAGGAAACCTTGCCGGAGCCGGAGCTGGTTCAACGGTTGGAAACATCGGCGGTCAGTTA
Source organism: Chryseobacterium sp. C2(2020) (assembly GCF_014218915.1). Taxonomy (NCBI): domain Bacteria; kingdom Pseudomonadati; phylum Bacteroidota; class Flavobacteriia; order Flavobacteriales; family Weeksellaceae; genus Chryseobacterium; species Chryseobacterium sp. C2(2020). The sequence goes on along the minus strand of NZ_JACLCT010000011.1, from coordinate 17,242 downwards.
CTTAAAAAATAATGTAAAACAATAATCATTCTTAAAAATGGAATTTAAAACGCTAAGAAATATAGAAAACAGCTTTCGGCAGATACGTTTATATGCCATCGTGTTTGCCGTTCTCTGCATAGGCGTAGTAGGATTTGCCGTGTGGAAATCGTACAGCTTTGCAAATGAACAAAGGCAAAAAATCTATGTGCTGGATAATGGCAAATCACTGATGCTTGCCTTGTCGCAGGATGCCAGTATTAACCGACCTGTGGAAGCAAGGGAACACGTCAGGAGATTTCACGAATTGTTCTTCACGCTTGCACCCGATAAGAACGCTATTGAAAGCAATATGAGCAGGGCGTTCAACCTTGCCGATAAATCAGCTTTCGACTATTACAAAGACCTGTCTGAAAAGGGCTATTACAGCCGTATCATTTCGGGTAATGTTCAGCAACGAATTGAGGTAGATAGTGTGGTGTGCAATTTCGACAATTACCCCTATGCAGTGCGCACCTATGCCAAACAGTTCATCATCCGTTCGAGCAACGTAACACGCCGTAACCTGATTACTTCCTGCTATCTCGTCAACTCCGTTCGTTCGGATAACAACCCGCAGGGATTTAACATCGAAAAGTTTGCGGTAGTAGAAAACAAAGACATCGAAGTTATCGAACGCTAAAAATTAAGGATATGAAACAGTTACTTGATTTAGACGCATTCGCAAAAACGCTGACCGATAAAGGGTATGACGGTTATTTCCAAACGGAGGCAGCTTATGCCGACAAAATCAAAGACAGCATCAGCAGGTTTTTAGAGGCTTGTAAAAATGGGATGGATAAACCGATGTTGCCCAACATTATGATGCTGACAACTTACCTGCAATGGAATGGCGATGATAAGCCAAAGGTTGAATGCAATATGTGGGTAAAGTATGAAGACGGTCTTTTTGATGTACAGAAGATGAATATTGAAAGGATAGACCAATACGGGCAATTATTGAAACAATCCAAACTGACAGACCTCTCTACAAGCTCGGTTCCGACAAGGAAAGAAGCCATTGCCCAAGTGTCTGACAAACCTAAAGAACAGTTGTCTTCCCCGAAAAGGCGGTTTAAAATGCGATAACCGAAAATCATTAAAGTATGAAAAAATTAAGAGCAACTATGGACAGGTTTTTTGATAAGCTCGATGAGCGTTGGCGGGCTTTGCCAGTGCGCAAGCAGCATCAATACACGTTGTACTTTTTTGTGGGTTATCTCTTGCTTACGGCAGGGGTTATTGGCAAAGTAGTGTACGATACGGGCAAGCCGAATGATACCATCAACATCAGGCATATCGAGAACCCTGTCCTCAAAAGTAAAAATCCTGCAAGGTTGCAGGATAGTGTATCAACAATTTTAAAAAATCAGTTTTATGAAAGAAAATGAAAAAAGGGTCAGCATTCTCGTTGAGGAAGGCGACCAAAGTAAAGCATCCAATCTGCTGGATGATAAAAAGAACAGCAAAGACCGCCTTAAAAAGCCCTTGATATTCGGTTTGATGGCGATTGTCTTCTTAGGCTGTATGTACCTCATCTTTAAACCGTCAAAGGATAAAAAAGAGGTCGAAAACATCGGGCTGAACGATGCTGTTCCACAAGCTACCGGGGCAGGAATGCCCGACAGCAAAGGCAAAGCGTATGAGCAGGAAATGCTGGAACAAAAAGACCAGGAGAAACGCAATGCCCTTACCACGCTATCCGATTATTGGAATGAGGACAGCTCATCTGCCAACGCCAAGAGCGAAGAAGATTTTGTAGAAGAGGAAGAAAGCAACGGCTATGGCAGTGGCAGAAATTCGGGACGTTATGGCAATCCTGCCTTGAACAGCTACCGAAATACACAAAGCACGTTAGGCTCATTCTATAATAACGACAATGCAGAAACAATGGAACTCCGCAGGCAATTGGATGAGCTAAAAGAAAAACTGGCTGATAAAGATGTACCTAAAGCAACAACAGTAGATGACCAGCTTGCCCTGATGGAGAAATCCTATCAAATGGCTGCAAAATATCTTCCGCAAGGTAATAGCAGCAATGGAGAAGCCACACCCACAAACGGTACAGCTTCGGGAGCTTCGACTGCCAGCCAAAAAGAGCATTTTGTATCATTTACGCCCACAAGGAAAAACACCGTATCAGCCTTGTATCGTGAGCCAACAGACAGCGAATTTTTGAACGATTTAAACCAGACCAAAAACAGGGGCTTCTATACCGCAGGTTCTACTGAACAGGTGGTACAGCCGAAAAACAGCATCAAAGCCTGCGTACACGATGCACAAACCGTTGTTGGGGAAACGGGCGTAAGGCTTCGTTTATTAGAGCCTGCCAAAACGCCTAATCGTACCATTCCCAAAGGAACTATCGTAACGGCGAATGCCAAGTTTCAGGGCGGTCGTTTACAGCTAAAGGTTACTTCGGTAGAACTGGAGGGTAATATCATTCCCGTAGATATTACCATTTACGATTTGGACGGGCAGCAAGGCTTGTACGTTCCGTATTCGCCCGAAATGAACGCACTTACCGAAATGGCGGGCAATATGAGCCAGACAGGAGGAACGAGCGTGATGCTTACGCAGAATGCCGGACAACAGGTTGCTGCCGATTTAAGCAGAGGCATTGTACAAGGAATTTCGGGCTATTTCGCAAAGAAAGTACGTACACCAAAGGTTACGCTCAAAGCAGGGCATCAGGTCTTCCTTGTATCAAAACAATAATGTTAAACTAAAATAATTTTATAATGAAAAATCTTTTTAAAACACTTTGGGCATTTGCTCTGACTATCGGCTTAGCCGTAAATTCTTTTGCGCAGGACAGCATCAGAACTCCGCTTGCATTGGGCAAGATAGAACCATACAAAATGGAAGTAACCTACGATAAAACTTCGCACTTGATTTTCCCGACTGCCATTCGTTACGTGGATTTGGGAAGCGAATACCTGATTGCAGGTAAAGCCGAAGATGCGGAAAACGTACTACGAGTAAAAGCATCGGTAAGGAACTTTGAACCGGAAACGAATTTTTCAGTAATTACCAATGATGGACGTTTTTACAGTTTCAGTGTGTATTACAGTTCCTACCCTGAAGCAACAAGCTATGACCTGCTAACAATGCAAAAATCAGTAGATAGAACCAACGGAAACGATGTGCTTTTTGAAGAATTGGGCAACAATTCGCCCTCACTGGCAGGCTTGTTACTGGAAACCATTTACAAGAAAGACAAGCGCATTGTAAAGCATATCGGGGCTAAGAGTTTCGGCATTCAGTTTATCCTCAAAGGCATTTACATACACAACGGCAAATACTATTTCCATACCGAACTGCGTAACAAAACCAATGTTCCGTTTGAGATTGATTTTATCAATTTCAAAGTGGTGGATAAAAAGGTTGCCAAACGTACCGTAGTGCAGGAAATTCCTTTGACACCGCTTAGGACTTACAAACCATTGGACGGCATAAAAGGAAAATCTACCGAGCAAAATGTATTCCTCTTAGACCAATTTACCATTGCCGATGATAAGATACTTCTGATTGAGATTTTCGAGAAGAACGGCGGCAGGCATCAAACATTGCAGGTGGAAAATTCGGATTTAATCAAGGCTCGTTTGATTGACGATATGCACCTGAAATTTTAATAACCCATTTAAAACAACAGTAATAAAATGAAAAAGTATATCTATACCGTGATGCTCGTTTTAATGGGTATCACAACGACACAGGCACAGCGAATGCTGCCGAAACAGAAAGGGTTGGAAGTAAATGTTGGTGTGCTGTCCGATGATAAAATCGGCAACGATTATTATATCAATATCGGTATGACCGTGAACGGTAAGAACGGCAATTACCAGCTTTGGGCGTTGGAATATACGCACCAATACCACGATTATAAAGACCTCCGCATCCCGCAGGAAACTTTTACAGCCGAGGGCGGTTACAGCTTCTTCCTTTTGGGCGATGCCCGGAAGAACATCACGCTGAATGCCGGAATAACCGCCGTAGCAGGTTATGAAAGCATCAACCGTGGCGAACCGATGTTGTATGACGGAGCGAAGATATTGGACGAGGACAATTTCATTTACGGAGCTGGCGGACGACTGACCTTTGAAACGTACCTTTCTGACCGATTTGTATTAGTCCTGCAAGGGCGTACAAAAGTCTTTTGGGGTACGGATTTACGACAGTTCCGACCGTCGGCAGGTGTGGGATTAAGGTTTAACTTTTAAAACGTAAAAAACGATGATAGCAATATTCAATAAATTCAGAACAGGGCTACTGCCATTATATATATTCCTGGCAATCCTCACAGCTTCGGTTACGTTGGTATCTTGCAGCAAAGATGATGAACTCGAAATACAGAACAATTTTCCTTTCGAGGTCAATGTAATGCCAGTGCCTAAAGATGTTGCCAACGGACAAACCGTAGAAATACGCATTACCATACAGCGTACAGGCAATTACAGCAACACGCAGTATTTTCTTCGCTACTTCCAGTTTGATGGTCAGGGAACGTTGCAATACTACAATGAGCCGCCGTATCAGCCCAACGACCTGTACCAGTTACCAACGGAGCAGTTCAGGCTGTATTACACGTCAACGTCTGCCGTATCACAATCTTTTGATGTTTGGATTTCGGACAGCTTCGGGAACGAAAAGCAGATAACTTTTCAGTTTAACAGCAGCGATTAAGAGCAGTATTCCAATTCATAAATAACGGCTTATCTGATGGGTAAGCCGTTTTTAATTTTAAATTCGATAGTTGCTAAAGAAATAATTTCTTATCCTTGCAATAATGAAAAAGGGTATTATCCTTTCGGTTTACCAAATTTGAGTAAGTTATTATTTCCATAAACAATGAAAGCGGCTTGCCTTTTTGGGTAAGCCGTTTTCGCATTTTATAAAACTGCTGATTTTACAGACTATGGAAATAAAAATTAGAAAGGAAGAAAAGGAAGATTTCAAAAAAGTTTTTGAACTCATTCGCCTGGCTTTTGAAAACGAGGAATTGAGCGACCATAAAGAACAGTTCTTGGTGGAACGGTTACGCAATTCTGATGCGTTTGTCCCCGAATTATCACTTATTGCCGAAGTAGATAATCAAATTGCGGGATATATATTGCTCACAAAAATTAATATTGAAGACAAGGATAAAAACACTTACACCTCGCTTGCGTTAGCCCCTGTTGCTGTGTTGCCGAATTATCAGGGAAAAGGTATTGGCGGCAAACTCATACAAGCTGCCCACGATATAGCAAAAAAAATGGGCTTTGGCTCTGTGATGCTGTTAGGACACGAAAACTATTACCCTAAGTTTGGCTATAAGCTGACCAAAGAATTTGGGATAAAGCTGCCATTTGAAGTTCCTGAAGAAAACTGTATGGCAATAGAACTATCGCAAAATGCGCTGCAAAATGTAAGCGGTGTAGTTCGGTATCCGAAAGAGTTTGAAATTGAATAATGCCACGGATATTTTTCGTAAATTCAAACAGTGGAAATAAAGTATTTTTGGTATGGTTGCATCATTGGTAATAGGTATTATATTTTTGGTTGCAGGACTGGGACTTCGCTACTGGATTAACCGGAGAAAGTTTTACAGGCGCAGCCCTATGGGAGCAGAGGGCTTCTCATCTTATGAAAGTTCGGTTTTCATTAAATTCGTGGAAAGGGTCGGTAAATGGATAGCTTACGGGCTGATTATTTTCGGTCTGTTGTCGCTGTGGGTTTATTGGCGTGAGAAAAAAGAAAAACAACAACCTGAAGTAAAAATAGAACAACCTGCCGAACGCAGATAGTTATTACAGCATACATTTTTTAAGCAAATCGGATAGCCCAAAAGCTATCCGATTTTTTTATTTACGGCTTAGTAAATCGCCAAACGCTACCTCTCAAAGCCAAACCCTGCAACTTTCCCCAATGCCGTACTAAGCCTTTATAAATTCAACTTCCATAGCAAAATTGAGCAAACAATGGAAGTAATCGCAATACAAAAATCCGCACTGGACGGAATGAAGAATGAGCTGAAAGCACTTTTGGAACTTACCGAAAATGCCACGCAGAAATACACGCCAATTTTTGCGCAAGAGCAATGGCTCGATAACCAGGAAGTGTGTTTGATGATGAACATTACCAAGCGGACTTTGCAGACGTATAAGGACAAAGGGTTATTGCCTTATTCCAGACTGAACCGTAAAAATTATTATAAACGCTCGGATGTACAGGCTTTGCTCGAAGCCGGACAACCGTACAATACTGCCAAAAATGGATTTATTCACGAATGACAATGAAGAAATCATTGCCCATCAGGAAATGATAACACAGCTAAGAACCCGTATCGAAAGCATATTGAAAAACTACCGCCCTGTAATGAACGGAGAAATTTACCTTTCGGGCGAAGATGTGTGCAAGCTGCTCCATATCAGCAAACGCACTTTACAGCAGTACCGTGATGATAATATACTGCCGTATATACAAATAGGCGGTAAGATTATTTATAAGGAAAGCGATATCCTGACTATACTGGAGCAAAATTACATTTCACAAAAAATTGTTTGACTGTAATCTTTTTTGTATTATATGCTGTCAAAAAAGGACGAGTTTAGTATCTTTGTTGTCGAAAATATAGAAAATACTTAAAGTTGTTTTTGCTTTAAGTTCCGCATTAGAAACTGGTAATTTTTAAAACCCCGGAACGAATAAGTAAGAACGCTCACGTTATGGCGTGGGCGCTCGCTTATTTGGGGGTCAGGCGTACCAGTGCCTTAATGCCAGTAAGTGTGGTTGCCTGCGCCTCTTTTTTTTGCAGGTTCCACTAACTTGATAAACATTAAGAGTTATGGACGGCAAGGATATTTTTTACCCCGAATTTGACCACCCTGCTACGCAATTATCAGCGTTCTCTCTCTGCATTGATGTTTTTATCATATCCCTTAAAAACGGGGAAATTGTACATTTTAAACCTAACGAGATAGCACACTTTAAAGATTGGCTTGACCGTTTTAAAGTCAGGGACATTGAGGTCGATAAAGGAATACCTTACGTTACTCGAACTCCGAATTTATCTAAAGCTCCCAACGGATTTTTTAACCTCATCAAACTAAGCAAAAAGAAAATGAGCAAAGAACAAATAATAAAGGTAGGGATGATAGATGACCACGATATGCTTAGAAAGGGTATTTGTGATTTTCTAATGGGTTTCGGTTTTGAAATACTTTTTGAAGCCGAGAATGGAAAAATGGCAATGAAAAAAATGGAGGAAATCGAAGTTGTTCCCGATGTAATGGTTGTTGATATAAATATGCCGGTAATGAATGGTTTTGAAACCGCTAAAGCATTGAATGAAAAATATCCGCAAACCAAAGTCCTGGCTTTTAGCATTAATGATGATGTACAGGATGTAGTAAAGATGCTTCAGCGTGGCGTAAAAGGGTATATACTGAAAGGCGCAGACCCCGAAGAACTTAAAAAAGCCATAACCGTTATAAATGATGGAGGACATTATTTTAGTGCTGGCGTAGCCGAAATTGCAAAAGAATACTATAAACAGTTTCCGCAATAACAGGTTTCTTTGTTACTTTCTTTTCCGCAGAACTCACGAAAGAAAGTAATCCCCCAATAATAAATTATGGGATAATGAATATCCCAAGCAATAATGTCGCAACCTGTTTGGTAAAATGGAAAAGAAAGGATTTGTGTAAGGGCGCATTTTGCTAAAGGGGATTGCACCAATTTAAAGCAAAAAGACTGCCCAACCATCGGGAGGATCTGTCTTTTTGCCGCCCGACTTTTCGGGTCAGGCGGCTGCTATTTTAGCTTATGGTTTTTAAATACTCGTCATAACGTTCCGTTATATCCTTGCCTTTCCTGAACGTGTCTTTTGTGTAGCTGTAATGCTCTTCAAAGAACTTTACTTCTTTGGTGGTAAGGTCTATTAAATAGCGGTAGTCTGCGTTTATCCGCCTTTCATCCATTGTACAATGCTCCGTAAGCATTTCGAGTTCTTGCTCACTGTTGTCAAGGGATAACAAAGGCAAAAAAAGCCTTTCAACGATATATCCCTGTTCGGGTGCGCTGCTGCTGTCGGCAACGCAAATAAGAGATTTGCCGTTGCTCAATTTGATATGAAGATTTGAACGTGTCATAAATTGAAATTGGGGTTTATTGATTAAGCCGTTAATTGGATTAATGAAAATTCTTCCGTCCAAAATTCCTCGCTGGTGTGCTTGCCGTATGCTGTATAGTAGCCTGTACCGTTTGCACGCAATACAAGCCTGTAACAGTCCAATCGGTTTTCGGGTGCGGTAAACATTTCCTGCTCCCCCTCGTCAAGCTCCACAAATGCCCATTCTTTATCGTTTAGCATTTCTTCAATGTTCGGGGTATCGTCTTCGCCTGTGCAATAAAAATCTACTGCCGTATCATAGTAGTTCATTGAGCAGAAATAATGATTGCCCTCTAACGGCTTAACCAATGCAAGCCGTTTTGCCTGTTCCTGTTTCCATTCTTCGGATAGATGGATAATTGCAAACTCGCAATTATCCCATTCGCTATTGGTGTTGGCTTTAACCAAAATATGTGCTGTCGCTTTATCGGATAGTTTCATCGTTCTAAATTTTAATGGTGTTTAACTGATTTTCGATTTTACGTTCTAATAGAGTGTCGAGTATTTCCCATTCGCTGTCGTACTCCTTGCCCTCAAAATGGTAGGTGTCTGTTTCCTTGTCTAATTCGTAGCTGTCAAAATCTTCGTCTTCCAGATAAATATCTATGAGTAGCTTGTCAGAAAACATTGTCCTGCCATATACCAAACAACCTAATTCCTCATAATCCAATTGGAAATCTATGTTGTAATGCTCGGCTATCTGCTTAACTGCTTCCGCATTTGGCGACCATTTTGTTTGATAATTGAATATTCCCGTATCGCTTTCGTAAACCTCAAAGAAATATCCGCCGTTACTGTCGTCTATGAAATCGGGCAGTTGTCCGCAATTCTCTTTCCTTTCTCTTTCAGCCATTGATTTGAATAGCTGTGTTACCTGTTCGATTGCTTCAGGCTTCCCCTCGAAGACAACCGTATTGTTGCACCAATTTGGCATAATTATTTATCGTTTAAGGTTATTTTTAATAAAGGCTCACTTCCGAATATTAGGTGTATAGCCTGTTTTAGATTGGGTTTACAGTCCTCTGTCTGTGCATATTCGATAAGGCAGTGCATCGCAAATATTGCGTTGTATCCGTCAAAAAAATGGTCTGCAAACCAGCGTGGTTTTTTGAGAAGTTTGTCCTCGTTCTTCTCGATTATCCTGTGTGCATCCTGCACAAGCCTGTACCAAAATTCTGCGGTAAAAAAGCCCTTTTGATACCAACCCTCACGAATGGTAATTTCATTTTTCAGAAAGTATTCGCACTGCTTTTTTACGGCGTTCTGAATGTTCGCCATTTCTTCGGGGAATAGCCTGCAAAGCAATTCGCCTTTATCTAAGTTGTCCATTTTATGTAATGCTTTCATATTGTTGTTTTATAGTAGGCTACCACCATTTAAGGCGGTAGCCTGTTGTTATCTAATTAAGGTTTAGGATTTCCGCACCGTCCAAAGCAAATGCGGTACACAATTCAAATGCTTTCTGTGATTTGAGTTGGGCAGTACCACCCAATACAATGCTCTGTAATTTGGCTTCATCATCTTTGTAATTGCGTACATTCTGAAAGTAGCCTGTAACAGCGTTGTATGCTCCGAACAAAGTCCCTTTGGTCGTGTTCATCTGTTGTGCATCATCTGTCATAGCATATAGAAGCGCATTATCAACCACGTTTTTGAACACGGTGGAAACTTCATCGTCAGCCCCTTTGTTGATAAGGTCAAGTGTTTCTTTGTTCGGGCAAAGTGCCAACTGGATTAGCTTTCTTACTTCTCGGTCTGATACTTTTACCTTTGTCCAATTATTGAAAATGCCCTCTAATTGGTTGCTCAATGTGTTGGCAAGCCCCATAATCTTGTGGGCGTTCTCGATACGTTGTTTTGCTCCCGAAGTATGTTTGATACGGACTACATTGGTCATACTGCGTAGTGAGGCATTCAGCGTGTTTTGGCATACGATACGGATAGGCGTAAATGCTGCGGTAATACTTCCGCTACCATCGTGCGAAGTGGTTAGAAAAATGTACTTTTCCGTTACATCATCGCCATTGCCTACACGGATATAATCGGGCAGTTTGGCAGTGATAAAGATGCGTTCCCCTTTGCCCAATGCCCCTGCGGTTTCGTACAGGATACCTTCGCCACCACCTACAATAGCATCAAAAAAATTAAAGGCTTCCCGATTTTGTACAATGTGGTAATCCTTACCGACTACACCCAATACTGCATTGTTATCGGTGCGTATGTTAGCGAAATAGTTAGGTACTTGTAATTCGGTGCTACCTATTTCTATACCGTTGGCAGTTTCGATAATGCCCGAACCTTTGGTAAACAGTGGGGATTTTACGACATCGTAATCTAACCCTGCGTATTTGATAGCTTCCTCGCTCGTTGGGTATTGCTCTACGATTTGCCCCAAACCGTGCCACGCTTTTTGCTGTACTGAAAAGAAACTGTGCTTTCCTGTTTGCTCGTTGAAATGAATGTTATGTGCCATTTTGATAAATTTTGATGTTAAAAAATGATTGAATACTCGTTGTTAGAATGGGAGGTCGTCATCTGCTCCCTGTGCTGTAACCTTGTTGTTCTCGGCTTGTGCAGTAGCTTGTATGGTTTCGGCTCTCCTGCTACCTCCGTGCAGTTTGATTTGTGAGGTATGAAAGTTCAGCCCCGAATGTGCTTCGCCGTCTTTGCCTATCCACGCTCGTGTATTCACTCGCCCTGTGAGTTCTACCAATGTGCCTTTTGTCAGCAGTCTTGCCACGTTTGCAGATAGCCAGTAGGCACAATCGAAGTAGGTCGTTTGCTCTACACGCTCGCCTTGTTTGTTCTTGTAGCTTTCGTTGCTCGCTACCGAAAAGTTTACTACTTGCTTGTCGTTGTTAAGGGTTCTTACTTCCGCATCCCTTGTTAGTCGTCCGATGATGTTCATAATCGTTCTGTTTTAAAAGTTTGACATTTTGTTACGTTCGCTTTTCTCGCTTCCTGCTTCCTGTTGTGGTCTGCTCCGCTTCGCATAATATTTTCCAAAAGAAAAACCGGAAAAAAGAAAGCAGATAATCCAAGCGGGCAACAGCGATGACCAAGAAAAAAAATGATTTAATGGGGGTTCCTTTAGGGGGAAACCGTTCATTCGTTTTTTTTATTGGTGGGTGTGTGCGATGGCTGCCCGCTATAACTTAGCTGCCTTTTTACCGGTTGATTGTGGAAATTTTCTATTCCTAATTTTTATGTCAATTATGAACAGGCTTCAATAGTCTGAAACAAAGGAGGAGTAATAAAAAAGTATGGGCATAAAAAAAGCAGAACCGTTAAGTTCTGCTTCTTGTGGTTAGATAAAAGCGGATTAGATTGCCATCATAAATGCCTCTTCCATTGCTTTGAATTTCGGTGTAACCAAATCCATATCCTTGCTGATTTTTTGGCTTGTGATTTTAGCATAAATTTGTGTGGTGGAAATGTTTTTATGCCCCATCATTTTGCTAAGGCTTTCAAGCGGTACGCCCTCGGTCAGAAACATTGTTCCAAAAGTATGTCTTGCGGTGTGAAAGGTTACTTTTTGCTCCGTGATAATCTCTGCCTTTTCAACCAATTTACCTATGTGCGTATTGCAGGTTGCATTGGTAGGAACCGGAAAGATAAATTCATTCCTTGTTGTACCCTGATATTTCTCAATGATACGTTTAGGGATTTCCATTAACCGAACATTGGAAGCAACATCAGATTTCTTTCTCCGGCTGATAATCCATTGATGACCGTCAAAGAATGATTGAATATTGCTTCTTGTCAATTTCTTAATATCAGCGTAAGCCAATCCTGTAAAGCAACTGAAAATAAAAATATCTTTTACAAGTTCATATCTTTTATGCGGAACCTGACACATCATCAGCTTTTCAACGTCTTCTTTCAGTATGTACCCTCTGTCGGTTTCTTCCATACTTATTTCGTAATCCTCAAAAGGATTATCACGTATCAGCCCTTTTTTGATAGCCAGTTCAGCCAAAGCAATAACAGGCATTGTGTAAATCCAAACCGTGTTATGGGCGCATTGCTTATCGTAGCGGAGGTAAAAGTCAAACTCACGGATAAAATCTGCCGTCAGTTCCCGAAATGCCATATCTTCCCTGTGATAACGCTCTTTTATAAATTCCGTAAGATGATTGTAAACAGTGATGTATTTGTTGTAAGTTCCTTGTGAACGCTCCTCTTTATCAACCAATCTTTTAAATTCAACATTCTGGTCGTTAAAAACTTTCAATATGGCATCATCCATTACACCAACACCGAGAAAAGAGAGCTTTACTTTTTGGGCAGTTGCAAAGCCCTCGTGCTTCAGCATATCTTCATAAATCTTGTCGATACGTCCCCGTATATTGTCCAGCTTTTGGTTGATGCTCAAAGCTGTGGCACTTTTGCCCTGAACCCGTCCGTGTTTTAAATCCCAACTATTAGGGTTAATTTCTAACTTTGTCCCGAAAGTTTTCGGTGTTCCATCAATGGTAATACGTGCCATAACCGGGGCATTACCGTTCTTTTTCAGTTCGTTCTTTTTCAAATAGAAAAGCAGTTTGAACGTCGATTTTTTTGTCTGCTCCATAACTCAAATGTTTAACGTTTAAAATTAAATTACATTGAGTTACAAGGGAATATAAAAAAGGGTGCAAAAGACTGAAATATAATCAGTTAAGCTATATAGTTGCCTTTATCAATCGGTAACGAATTAGTAACCTAACCTTGTCAATTTAAGCCCAAAACCTATCAGACACCGAGTTCCAAACTAAGACTACACATTTATAAAGCATTGTATAGTAGCGGTTTTAATCGCTTTGCGTACTTTTGCTTTTTATTAATCTTTTTATGAAAAAATATAAAAATTGATAGTATAAAAGAAGGGAAATACATTTTTGTTTATGAAAACATTTTTGGGAAACAGGTTAAGAATGAAGTTGTAGTAAATGATTCTGAAAATTATAAAATTAGTATAAATCCTGACAGGTTAGATGAAAAATTTAAGAATCTGGCTTTTGAAAATATGAGAAATGATGAAGTTAAATTAATCTATAAATCTTCTGGTTGTTTTCATCTGCAAAAAGACTCTATTACCATTTTAAATAAAGGACATTATTACTTTATTAAAGATGATAATGGAAAACTAAGGAAAATTGATAAAAGAATTATTGAATATTTTGTTGATTTGGAAAACAGAACTCGAAATATTCCAAAAGAAAAAGGTTGTACAACGGTTGATAGTTTTATTTTTAAATACAAAAGTAAATCAGATACTTTTTATGACGGAACTTGCAGAATTAACTTAGTTTCAACACTAATTAATTACAGAGAAAAAAATAAAATATAAAAAGGAAAATTTTCCTTTTTTATTTCAGGTTAACTTTCAAAAATTATTGAAAATATAATAACAATAAAAACTCAAAACATGAAACGTAAAATATTAATAGGAGAAGCAATAGTTCAGACAGTCATTAGCCTTGTATTCTTTTCGTATGCTATCGCTGATTATTTCGAAAAAACATCCGGAACAGAATTTTTTATTGCACTTTTTTATATTGGTATATCAAATCTGATAGGATTTTTATTGAGGGTTTCACTTAGCAAAAGCAAATTTCACCGGTACTATTTTTTTGGTGTCTTGATATTTTTCCAGTTATTATTTGTTGCGGTTTTATTATTCAACGATTCTAAAATTGAGTATGTTCTTTATTTCATGGGCATCGGAGGCGTACTTTTTAATATTTACTATCTGATCTATGGCTTCTACAATGTTAAAACGATGCAACAGAATAAAACGGAAAAATAATTTTTTTGAATTTAAATTTCAAAATTTATTGAAAATATAATATTTATAAAATGTTCAATATTGTTTCATATCTGCTTTTTCTTTCCGTCAGTTCATACATCACCATTGATGTCGGAAGAAGATGCTACAACGCAGGAAAACATTACCTGAACTATCTTATTCACGATGCAGATTTGTGTTTAACGATCAACAGGATTCTTCTTGCGTGTTACTATCTCATCAATCTAGGGTATATCGCATTAAATCTGACGCATTGGGAAAAAGTAGATTCTATAGAAAAAATGTTATCTGTGACAGCAGTCAGAATCGGTTATATCACCTTGATTTTATGTGTGCTGCACTTTATGAACATTTTCTCGCTTTACTTTTTAAGAAAAAATTTAACCATAAAATAATAAAACTATGAATGCAACAGCTCTTACCACAACGTACAATTTCGAGGCTTACATGATCTACCTTCCTATTGTAATCCTTCTCACCGTATTGGTTTCCCAGTTTCTGTTCAAAAATTCCAAAGCGTTTATGATTGATATTTTTCATCAGAAAGAAGACATTGCAATGGCAACCAACTCTTTATTTAAAATCGGTTTTTACCTTTTAAATCTAGGTTTTGCCCTTTGTATCATTGAATTTTTTCAAATTGAAACCATTGAAAGACTGGTTGTTGCTTTAAGCGAAAAAATCGGAGGATTTTCCATCTACCTCGGAGTAATGATGCTTCTGAACCTGCTTCTTTTCCTGAAAGGTCGTAAACACGCCATGAACAAAGATAAAATCATCAAAAATGAAAACACTGCTATTTAAAATCTGGATGTATTTCACCTTCAAAATCCAGAAAAAGAGAACAAGAGGAGATTTTTTGAACCTTTAAAATTAATCACCATGAAAACTTTTGTTAAAAACGACTTTTATATTCAACTTTCATTCCTTGTAATCGGACTTATTTTGATATTCTTAGGAATTGTTGTTTTTGAAAATGCTACTGTTTTTCTTTTTTATTTCATAGTGGGAATACCTCAATTGATTAGTTTTATCAGCAGAGCCTTTCAGAAAACAAAGAAATCTTGGCTATATATTGTCTACGGAATTTTTATAATGCCTGTTTGGATTTCATGGCTGATTATTTTGGCTTTTAATAACAATAATGATGTCACCAATTTTTTCGGATATATTTTAATAGCATCATTGTTTTACAGTCCGGTACTTGCAATCCTCTACATTATAGATTGTTATAAAAATTATGAATACTAAAAAAACAGAATCATGAAAACTATTCTTACATATGATCTCAGAATCCAGCAATCGCTAATCTTACTGTTTCTTGCAACAATTCTTACAGCAATAATTACAAAACAGGAATTTTTAGGAGTAGTAATAATAGTTGAATTTTTCCTGATAGCCATTGCTCAGTATTCTCTGAATATCATCAAGACTTTCAGCAAGAAATATGTAAAAACAGATTCCAGAAAAGTATATGTTTTTATTTCGACCTATGTAGTAATCGGTTTTTTAATCCTGATTTTATCATCATTATTCAAGTTTGAAGACACTGAACAAAACCTGAAAAATATTTTTGAATTAATGGTAATGTCCTGGATATTTCTTTCACCAGTTCTCATCATTCAGTCATTAATGATCAGTTTTTTTGATGCTAAAAATAGTTTAAACTAACAGCCATGAAAACCCTCAAAAACCACACCCTCATCTACGACAACGAATGTCCTATGTGTAACATCTATTCAAAAGGCTTCATCAAATGCGGAATGCTCCATGAAAACGGAAGAGAAGCCTTTACAGATCTGAGTTTCGAAAATAAAGACCTCATTGATTTCAACCGCGCAAAAAACGAAATCGCTTTAGTCGATCACGAAAAAAACACAGTAATATATGGTTTAGAAAGTCTTTTGTTAATCATCGGAAATTCTTTTCCAAAGCTTGAAAAAATTGCGAGGATTCAGCCTTTATATTGGTTTTTCAAAAAGATGTATTCCCTCATTTCTTATAATCGAAAACAGATCATTCCTTCGAAAAATGACGATACGGAAACAGCCTGTATTCCGGATTTCAATCTAAAATACAGATTGGCTTACATCGCTTTTGTGGTCATTTTTTCAGGATATATTTTAAGCATATTTTCACCTAAATTGGAATTAAATCTTACTCAGAATTTTTGGAGAGAATTTGCAATTTGTTGCGGACAAATCGTTTGGCAGACTCTAGTTTTAAAAACTTATTTAAAAGAGAAAATCTGGAATTATTTGGGAAATATGATGACGGTTTCCTTAATCGGAACTTTACTTCTGATTCCGGCTTTATTTCTTAATCTCAATGTAAATGCATCAGTTATCTATTTCGGAATTGTGGTTTTTGTTATGTTTTCAGAACATCTCAGAAGAAGCAGAATTTTAAAATTAAACCTTTTTCCGACAATTTCGTGGACCGTTTTCAGATTGACTGTTTTAGCTGTTTTAATATGGATGAATCTATAAAAACTAAAAAATATTTTTAAAATGTCAACAATCTATTTAGATACCATCATCAAATCAGACATTCAGACCGTTTTTGATCTGGCAAGAGACATCGATCTGCATCAGAAATCAACTTTTAAAACAGGCGAAAAAGCCATTTCGGGGCGAACTTCAGGACTAATCGAAGAAGGCGAAACGGTAACATGGAAAGCAAAACATTTAGGAATCTATCAAATCCTGACTACAAAAATTATCAGCATGAAGAAACCTTATCATTTCACAGATACGATGTTGAAGGGTGCTTTCAAATCCATGAAACATCAGCATATTTTCAGACAGGAAGGTAAAAACACAATCATGACAGACATCTTCGAATTTCATTCCCCTTTCGGAATCATCGGAAAAATATTCAACAGAATTTTTCTTAAAAATTACATGAAAAAATTTCTTTTAGAAAGAAACAAATTGATAAAATTCACCGCAGAAAATAAGCAGAAGCGCGAGCGAAGCGAGCGTCAAAACGTTTAATATGAGCGATGTCATGTTGAACTTTAAGTTTATCCTGAGCTTGACGAAGGAAAGCATCTCAACATTAAAACTATCAAAAATCGGTATTGTTAAATTAAAATATATTTCATAAATTAGTATTATGAAATGTTATAAATGTCAATCATTAGATAAAGTAAAAGCGGGTTTTACAAGAGGTTTGCAAAGGTATAAATGCAAAAGCTGCGGATGCTTTTATAGTGTTGAAAGCAAATCGGATGTAAAAAGTCCTGAGCAAAGACGGCTTGCATTAGAAATGTATTT